>JBEVNF010000104.1:0-3103 GCA_040508255.1 Flavitalea sp. | reverse complement strand
CAGAATTCATTCCACTTAAAAGTCGTGTATGTATAGCGTGTACATGCTTTTTCATCGTGTAGAATCTTACCCAAATCATCTTACAACTAATTGCAAATTTTTGAGCAGATAGTGGTATCGGGGGAAATGCGGTTGTGGTACTTATTGACGGACCCTGTACATTTGATATCTGAAATCAGATTTGTTATGGGGCAATTCAGGCAATTTGCGTTAAAGAAATTTGGAATTGAAGAGCTGAACTTTCCTGTGAAAGCCTATGACGCAGAGGTATATCAATCTTTCGTAAAAGTATTCTTTATAAGAAGGGGCGGGCACATTGCGATCGACTTCAAAGAGTACAGGCTTGAACAGGATGCATTGTTTTTTGTGAGCTCTGATCAGTGGTATAACCTTCAGAGTGCAGTAACACAGAGCTTATTGATGTACTACAACCGCGATTTTTATTGCGTGGAAATTCATGATAAGGAAGTGTTGTGTGACGGCTTCCTTTTTCATAATGCATACGATGTTCCGGTGGTGTATCTCGACGCAGCTCAATCGCTCGAGATTCAGCGTATTCTTAATGAGATCAGATCGGAACTGTCGGGTGAGGATGATGCGATGGAGGAGATGATCAGGGCATTGCTGAAACAGATCATTATAAAAGCAACCCGCATCTGGAAACAGTCCAATTATGCTGAAGCAGAAAACAATGAGGAAATGGAATTCGCGCGAAGGTTCAGTCAGCTTGTAGAATGGAATTATACAACAAAGCATGCTGTTGCGGATTATGCAGCACTACTTAATATTACTCCGAAGACTCTTGGTAAAAAACTGGCCAGGCACAGTTCAGTGACACCAAACGATATTATTAAAAACCGGATTATACTGGAGGCAAAACGTTTGCTGGCTCACACAGATCTGAGTGTGAAGGAGATTGGCTACAAGTTAGGTTATGAAGATCCGGCTTATTTTATACGAATATTTACCTGGCATGTGCAGCTCGCACCACAGCAATTCCGGAAATCCTATCATAATGCAGAACGACAGGGGTAAAAAGTACAGTAAGCAGAGAAATTTGTGCATTGTATCAGGTAGTCGGCTGTCTTAAGTTTGTGAAAGCAAAATGAATTTATAATCTTAAAGTTGAATTATGGCATTAGCATTCACAGATTCAAATTTTCAGCAACAGGTCCTTGAACATGATCAGCTGACAGTAGTAGATTTTTGGGCGGAATGGTGCGGACCTTGCCGCGCGATCAAGGTGGTGGTTGACGAGCTCGCAACAGAATTCGAAGGGCAAGTCAAAATAGGTAAACTTGACGTTGATAATAATCCGAAAGTGAGCGTCGACTATGGTATCACTTCAATCCCCGCAATACTTTTTATTAAAAACGGACAGGTTGTTGACAAGCTTGTGGGGGCCGCTCCAAAATCGGTGCTGGTTAAAAAAATCCAGGCGCACATCTAAGACTTATTGTACTATTGGTAAACAAAGAGCTGGCCTGACAGTAACGGCCAGGCTCTTTGCCGCGGGTAGAGCAAAACGATACGCAGAATTCAAATGAAACTTTAACTCAGGATCTTTTCAGCCAGAAAAAAAACTGAAATTTTATTATCTTGAGCACCATGCTATGTGAATAAGAATGCTAAAAAGATCTGGAAGCAGTAACGCTGAATTTCTTGCCGGAATAAAATGGATAATAATACAATTGGCACCAAGCCACATTACCAGATTTTAGATGGACTTCGTGGCGTAGCAGCAATCATCGTAGTATTTTTTCATCTTGCCGAACCCCTCGCTACCAGCCACCTTGACAATGTTGTAAACCACGGATATCTCGCAGTTGATTTTTTCTTTCTTTTATCGGGTTACGTAGTGGGTTACGCCTATGATGACAGATGGGGCAAGCTCACTGTTGGTGGCTTTCTGCGACGCAGGTTTGAGCGATTGCAACCACTCGTGATCCTTGGGATGACACTTGGTGGCATTACGTTCTATTTTACAGATTCAGCTATATGGCCCAATATTCATGATGTACCTGTATGGAAGCTTGTTGTTGTGATGTTGATTGGATGGACTGTACTTCCTATTCCCTTATCAATGGACATTCGTGGCTGGGAAGAAATGCATCCGCTCAACAGCGTCGGCTGGTCTCTGTTCTTCGAATACATCGCCAATATTTTGTACGCGATTGGTCTCCGGAAATTATCAAACAAAGCTTTGACGGTATTTGTGATTATTGCGGCCGGGGTGCTGATACATTATGCAGTAACCAGCCCTGATGGCGATGTTACCGGCGGCTGGACACTCAACTTTAAACATATGCGTGTAGGCATCACCCGTACTTTGTTTCCGTTTTTTGCAGGATTGCTTTTATCGAGGGTTGCAAAACCAACTAAAATTAAAAACGCGTTCCTCTGGTGCAGCCTGCTTGTGGCTGCGGTGTTGCTGATGCCAAGAATTGGTGGCGCGGATCATTTATGGGCGAATGGTTTGTATGAAGCATTCTGTATTATTGTTGTGTTTCCATTGATCGTTTATATTGGTGCGAGTGGGGTGGTCAATGTTAACATTGAACAGAAGGTTTGTAAGTTTCTTGGGGATCTTTCATATCCCCTGTATATGACACATTATGTGTTGGTGTATTTTTATGTGGCCTGGATCAGTAATAATAAGGAGATTACTTTGATGGACGCCTTACCAACGGCTTTAATGACTTTTGTCGGAGCGATTGTTTTGGCTTATGCCAGTTTGAAGTTGTATGATGAGCCTGTGAGGAAATGGTTGAGGAAAAAATTAAAGTGAGAACTGACACATTAATGATTTATACTTTCCAATAATTCAATTGAGTACAGGGTGGCAGGTAAATATGCGTAGGCCAGTTGTAATTTTTGTATGGGAAATACGGCTCATCTAAAACAATCAACATTTTTGTGTTTCCACGGAGTGTTTTGTTTTTTAATAATCAGATCAGGAAAGTCATCATAGAATATTTTATAGCCAGTGGTGTCTTCAAATCCTCCGGTTGTTACCAGAGTTATCCCGTTTTTCGATGTGGTGTAAGATCAGAACCCATTCGCTATGGAGTGCTGACCAAATACGAGCAGGAGTGAACAAAGC
>JBEVNF010000405.1:0-3068 GCA_040508255.1 Flavitalea sp. | reverse complement strand
CTTTGACCCCTTCTGAAATTCAGCGTTCTAAATTCAGCAACGGGCTGATCCCTGCACCCACAACATCGGAACGCAGCCGCAAAAAGAAAACAATCAATCCTGGTGAAGAGCTCAGCTCAAAACGCGAACAGCTTTCTGCTGCACAAGATGGAGCTTCGACGTCCGGAACTCCCATTCCCGAGGGTTCAGAAACCAGCTTCAATCCTGAGTATGCAAAAGTGTCCAACCGCATCATGATTGAAGAAGCAGCTTCGGTTGCTGAAAAAATTGATTCTGCAGATCCTGAAAAGTTACTGGTGCCTGACTACACCCCGGTGAGTCGCAAATGGCGCCGTGAAAACAGGAAGTATGCAAACCCACCAAACGTTCGTGCGCCGTACTCAACCGAGGGAAGAACTTTTGCTTTTGGTATTTCTTTACCACTGGGCTTTCCGCTTGGCGATCAGAAGATGCTTGGATACAATGTGAATGCGGGTCCCAACACAGCATCAGATTATATCCCGGTGCCGCATATTCAATACCATTTCAGCGGAAAAACATATTTACAATCTGAGATCCAGTTCATGACACCACAGTTTATAAGACCAGTGATGTTATATAAGGATCATTACTCTGCACAGAATTATACAATGACCAATTCAGTCACGGCCAGGAAACTGTATTATTTCAATCTTCCTGTAAGCGTGCATTACAGCCCGTTCAGGCATTTCTATATGGGAACTGGTCTGCAGTTCTCTTCATTACTTAGTGGTGTCGCAATGTTTGAGGAAACAAAAAGATCAAATGTAAACGGCCAGGGCTATCATAATGTGAGCTACAAGAAATTCAGTAACGACACCATTTCACGAAGTTTGAACGGAAATGAAATGAGGTTGATGCTGGACGCAAATTACTACTGGCACAAGTTTACAGTTGGTCTCAGGTACAACCAGGCATTGAATAATTATATCAGCACAAGAGTTTCTCCAACACTTCCATATACATTGGACAAAAACAAGTCCTTACAATTTTACATGCGTTATAATCTCTGGGAAGAGAAACAACGAAGTAACGGAAAACGCATGACGGCCCGCAAATAGCTAATTACACCGGGCGTTTGAACATCTGTTCGAGGTAATCTTTTCGGAATTCGATAAAGGTAGGTGCGCCCGCAGCGTTTACATTGGGTTGTGATGTTTCAAAAAGATCGTTGATCAGGGTTGTCATTTCCTGGTGCGTTAAATGTTTGCCTGCTTTGATGGCATGCTGCACTGCAAGGGTTCTGATCAGTTTTTCTCTTTTTGAGAATCTTATATCGCTGGTGAAGTGTTTGAATTGCTCGAGCACATTTTCAATGGCTGCTTTTTCATTTCCATCTTCAACATCTGCGGGGGTACCCTGGATCACAAAAGTATCTTTGCCAAACGGTTCAACTATGTATCCAAGCTGGTTAAGATCCGGGATAAGTTCCTGGAGCAAAACATTATCCTGCGCTGAAAGCTGTATCGTGACTGGAAAGAGGCTTCTTTGTGAGGGGACCGTATTGCCATTTGCGGAAGCTGCATAACGATCATAAAGTACACGCTCATGCGCTGTTTGCTGATTGATGAGCATAAAGCCGCGGTTTGTGGTAGCGACGATATAAGTGTTCATCAACTGGTAGGGTAGCACATGTTCGAGAACCTTAAGCGGATTGCGATTAGGAGCCAGGAAAGATGCTGCGGGTGAATCAGAAAACTGCGCCTCATCTTTTTTTAGCTGATCGATTAGCGAAACAAATTTGCTGCCGCCTGCATTGTCGTTTGACTGATTACCTGATGATGGATCATAAACATCTTTCCAGTGTTTCAGTTCGCTTTTATTGTCGGAAGAAATAAAGTGCGCCTGGTTTTTCTGGGTGAAATTTTTATAAAGATCAGATGCTGCCGCAATTGCCTGTTTATCTGCGGTAAAAGGTTTTGAAACTGCGTCAAGCCCTTGTATGGTTGGATCAAGATCAAACTCAAGTGTTGGTGTGATGCTGTATTGCGCGAGCGCGTGTTTTACTGCAGATTGTATAAACGCGTAAACGATCTTTTCATCTTCGAATTTGATTTCCTGTTTTGTTGGATGCACGTTGATATCGACCTGTGTTGGATCAAGATCAATAAATAAAACATACAAAGGAAAACTATCGGTTGGGATCAGTTGCTGGTATGCATTCATAACAGCATGGTTCAGATAGGCGCTCCTGATAAACCTGTTGTTGACAAAGAAGTATTGATCACCTCTTGTTTTTTTCGCGGTTTCGGGTTTGCCAACAAAACCATAGATGTTCATGTAATCGGTTTGTTCCTGGACCGTTACAAGTTTTGCATTGAAGTTATTACCGAGAAGCTGAACAATACGCTGTTTGAGTGAGCCTTTTTCAAGATAGAAATGTTGCTGACCATTGGCTGTGAGCGTAAACATTACTTCGGGAAATGAAAGTGCCACACGGATAAATTCATCAACGATATGACGCATCTCCGAGGCATTACTTTTCAGGAAGTTGCGGCGGGCAGGCACATTGAAGAAAAGATTCTTCATGGCGATACTGGTGCCGGTATTCCAGGCCACGGGTTCCTGAACTACAACAGTGCTGTTTTCAATTTCGATATAGGTGCCGGTTTCATCCTGTTCACGGCGTGTTTTCAGTTCAACCTGTGAAACTGCTGCGATGGATGCAAGTGCCTCACCCCTGAAACCCATTGTGCGTATGCGAAAAAGATCATCAATGTTTTTGATCTTGGATGTTGCATGCCTTTCAAAGCACATACGCGCATCGGTTTCACTCATGCCTTTACCATTATCGATTACCTGGATAAGCGATTTGCCTGCATCTGCAATGATGAGTTTTATTTCTGTTGCGCCTGCATCAACTGCATTTTCGAGCAGCTCTTTTACAGCACTTGCAGGGCGCTGGATTACCTCACCCGCTGCGATCTGGTTGGCAATGTTATCCGGTAAAAGCTGAATGATATCTGTCATTTTCTTACACTGAAACTGAACTTCAAAATCGATACTAAAGAAGTGAAATTTTACAACAAACGAGCGTCAAATTTAAACTT
>JBEVNF010000421.1:0-7588 GCA_040508255.1 Flavitalea sp. | reverse complement strand
TACGCTGGATCATATTTTATTATTTCAGGTTAAAGATCCTCCATGAGGCAGGACATTTATTCCTATCAAATTATACACCTTCCCAAAGTGCTTACCCAAGTTCCGGATAAAGTGAGAACTGCGACATAAAGCTGTTTACCTCCTTCGCAAGTGATTCGAGCAATGGTTCGTTGTCTGCATTCGTAAGTGCCTTGTCGATAAAGCCGAATACCGTTGCCATATGCGCTTCCTTCATACCACGTGTGGTGATGGCAGAAACTCCGACCCGGATACCCGAAGTAACAAAGGCTGATTTGTCATCAAATGGAACCATATTCTTATTCAATGTAATATCAGCCTTACCCAGTACCTGCTCTGCTTTTTTACCACTTATGTTTTTATTGCGCAAATCAATCAGCATCAGGTGATTGTCTGTTCCGCCGGATACGATATCGTAGCCTCGTGCCACAAAAAGACCTGCCATCGTCTGTGCATTGGCGATGATCTGCTTTGCGTACTCAGTATACTCATCAGTGAGGATCTCTCCGAAAGCAATCGCCTTTGCAGCAATCACGTGTTCCAGCGGACCGCCCTGTGTTCCAGGGAAAACCGCCAGGTCGAGGAGATTACTCATCATCTTGGTGTTGCCCTTGGTATCCTTCTGGCCAAATGGGTTTTCGAAATCCTTTTTCATCAGGATAATACCACCACGTGGGCCACGAAGGGTTTTATGTGTTGTGGATGTAACGAAATGACAATGGTCAAATGGTGAGTTCAGCAAATTTTTAGCGATCAGTCCCGCCGGGTGAGCCATGTCACACCATACAAATGCGCCAATGCTGTCTGCAATCGCACGGATACGTGCATAGTCCCAATCGCGGCTGTAGGCAGAGGCTCCGCAGATCAGGACCTTTGGTTTTTCTGCTTTAGCCACTTTTTCCATCATGTCATAATCCACGCGGCCATCTTCCTTTTTCACGCCATAAAACAATGGCTGATAAAGTTTTCCGGAAAAGTTAACTGCTGATCCATGGGTAAGGTGACCACCCATGCTCAGGTCAAGACCAAGGATCTTATCACCGGGCTGGAGGATCGCGAGTAAGAGGGCTGCATTTGCCTGCGCACCTGAGTGCGGCTGCACGTTTGCATATTCACAATCAAAGATCTTTTTCAGGCGATCGATTGCCAGTTGCTCTGTCTGGTCAACTATTTCACAACCACCATAATATCTTCTTCCAGGATAACCTTCCGCATATTTATTGGTCATCACACCACCCATCGCCTGCATAACCTGCAGTGAAGTGAAGTTCTCTGAAGCGATCAATTCAATTCCGCGACGCTGGCGCTCAAGCTCTTTGCGGATCAGATCAAAAACCTGGGTATCTCTTTGCATTGTTGAATATGTTTTTGTGGGCTGTATTATTTTGCAAAAATAAACCTCTGCTAATAACCCCCAAGATTATTTCTTCTCAAAATTCACTATTTTGCCTCGCCTTACCGCGTGAGGCTCGGGTTATACACAGTGTATTTGAACTGATTGGTAGCAGCATGGTTAAGTGACAACCCTAAATACTAATAAACAACGGATGAAAGCAATAATCCCGGTAGCCGGTGCAGGTACTAAATTACGTCCGCATACATATCTTCAACCAAAGGCACTGATACCCCTGGCAGGGAAGACCATCTTAAGTATCATAGTTGATCAGTTAAGAGAAGCCGGAATAACAGACTTCATATTTATCGTGGGATATCTTGGCGACAAGATCCAGGACTATATCAGGGAGAAATATCCTGACCTGAACAGCGAATTTGTGCATCAGTCAGATCGTCGTGGTATTGCCCATGCCATTCAGCTAACAAGGGCGCTGGTAGGTGAGGATGAGATTTATGTCGTGCTTGGTGACACGATCTGCGAATACGACGTAAAAGAGCTGATCGCCGTTCCACATTCGGTACTGGCCGTTAAGAGAGTGGATGATCCCCGCGATTTTGGCGTGGCGGAACTGGCAGAAGACGGATTCGTAAGCAGGGTAGTAGAGAAACCACAGATTCCCAAGTCGAATATGGCGCTTGTTGGTATCTATAAGATCAGGGAAACACATACGCTTTTTGAATGTATCGCAAGCAATATACAGAATGGTGTTCGCAGCCGTGGTGAATTCAGTATCACGGACGCTATCGAATGTATGATCAGTAAGGGGGCAACCTTTAAATCGTTCAAGGTTCAGAACTGGTTTGATTGTGGCAAGAAAGAAACCCTGCTTGAATCAAATGCTATTCTTCTGAAGAAATTCGGCGGAATTATTTCTGAGGATCACCAGTTCGAGAATACGATCATTATTCCTCCGGTAAGCATATCTCCGGGTTGCGACATAAAGAACTCCATTATAGGTCCGAATGTTACGATCGGCGAAAAAACTTCCGTCAATTATTCAATAGTCAAGAACTCGATCATCGGTGCTTTTGCAGATCTCTACGACATTGTTTTAACCCATTCACTGATAGGCAGTGATACCGAGGTGAAGGGTGAGGCGAGAAGCTTAAATATCGGGGACAATACAGAAATTGATCTGGGTGAATCATAGATTTTAAATTTTTCATATTCGTGCAACAATCTTCCAATCATGGTTGTCTTTGCATTTAATGAAGGGTGCTAAACACATACTTCTCTCCCTTACTTTTCTTTCGTCGATTTTTCTGGTTAAAGCACATGATCCTGGTGAGAACGCTTTGGGCAAGTCTGAGCCCGTTCTGCATGGGAGTATCGTGGATGCTGTAACCAAAAAACCGGTGGCCGGGGTCGTCGTATCCATAGTAGTCAGCCGCACCAATGAAAAAAAGGAAATCACCAGTGATGTTAACGGAAACTTCAAACTGCCCCGGATGGCTTCCGGCGAAGTAACACTTGTGCTTGAAAAAAAAGGCTATCGTACTATCCGCCGTGAGAGAATCTTTATCCGTGAGGGAATGTCTCTGAAACTTGACCTGGATCTGCGCTCTGAAAGTAATGGGGAAGACATTGATTTCTTTCACCCGATGATGCGTATGCTTGAGGGAAGCTGAGGAACGAAAATATCGGGACTGAGAACAGCCCCGATTTCTAAAAGTCACATGAGAAATAAAAATTCTTAATCTTCCTTGTCGTCTGATCTGTTCACCTTCAATTTTCCTTCCTTCTTTGAGATGATCACAGTTTGGCCACGCAGGTATTTCTTATATTTTTCGGTAATGGTTGTATCCTGTTCTTTACCATTGATCAACAGTTTTTCACCATCATACATGATCCTATAGTTTTCTTTGGTGCTTAACAGGCCGTCTTTTTCCATGTCATAAACCATTTCCTGGTAACCTTTCAGATCATTGCGGTATTGCGTTACACCCTGCTTTGCTTTTTCCATTGTTTCAGCCATAGAGAACTTTTCAAGTTTCAATTCTTCCATTGCTTTGTTCGCTTCCCGCATTGCCTTCCGCACCTCTTTCTCACTTGTTTCCTTAGCTTTTCTGATATCTGCTTCTGACTCTCTTGCAGCTCTTTTCAGATCTTCGTCAGTCATCTTTTTTGCTTCAGCAATGCTGCGTTTTACCTCTGCTTTTGCTTCTGCAAGTGCCTCGCGAATCTCCTCAGATTTTACATCAACTTTTACATCAAGATGTTGCAGCGATTTTTCAAGCTCAATTCCAATCTTGTCGAAGTCAACACTGGCAAGAGCTGTTTGTACACCTTCATTAAGCTTTTTCAGATCAATATTTTTCAACGCTTTCTCAGCATCGAGGCTGATTCTTTCAAAGTCGATCTTTGAGAGCTGTTGTTTCAGATCGCGGTCGACCTTATCCCAATATTCTTTCGATTTCTCGTTGAGTTTATCAAGTCCCCGGTCAAGCTCTTCGAGTTCTTTATCAAAGTCACGGGATGTTTTGTTAGCTGACTGACGGTTTGCGCCGGGAATGGTGTCAAGATAATAAACCGTATCACGGGTTCGGTATGTCGGTTCATGTTTCCAGGCAACAAGTGTAAAGCAGGCTGCGACTGCAATTGCAAGCTTTGTGGTAAAACGATTTGTTTGCATGATAGATTCGTTTAGTGATTCAATTTACGACTGGTTTCGTATATAAGTACGATTTGTTTCGTAAAATGTTACAAACGGCAACAAAAAAAATTTCCCCTCCTCAGAGAGGAGGGGTGTCAACCCCAGGTGGACGGGGAGGAGCGGTCTTACATGAATAAAGGCGTCGATTAACTTTTCCTAAACGTCCATTTGATCATCTCCTTCCACGTAACCCTCTTTCCATATAGAAGAATACCAACACGATAAATACGCGCTGTAAGCCATGTGAAGAAAAGGAAACCTACCACCAGTAAGGCCATAGATGTAATCAGTTGCCATGCAGGCACATCATAGTTAATGCGCGCCATCATTACGATAGGTGAGGTAAGCGGAAAGAGACTTCCGAACACAGCGAGTGGGCTGTTTGGATCCGACACCGCTTTTGCCATGATCACAAATGCGAGAATGATCGGCATCATAACAGGGAACACAAGTTGTTGTGCTTCGCTCTGATCTTCACTTACAACGCTACCGATAGCAGCAAACAAAGAGGCATATAATAAATATCCGCCTGCGAAGTAGAACAGAAAGCAGAAGATATTCAGCGGAACATTGATTGAACCAAGTCCTTCACTCACTGTTGCGAGCATACCGGCAGTGCCGCCCTGCGGTGCAGTTGCTGCGGCATTCTGCGTCATTTCAGCCGCCATACCCGGGAACATAACAGGGATAAGGAACTGCAGACCTATAAGCAGTACGATCCAGATTATAAACTGGGTAATACCAACAGCACCTATACCGATGATCTTACCGAGCATCAGTTGAAATGGTTTTACAGAACTTACGATCACTTCAGCGATACGGTTTGTCTTTTCTTCCATCACTCCACGCATAACCATCGTACCATAGATCATCAGGATCATATAGATCATAAAACCGCAGATGAATGAAACAGCATAAGCCACCCCTGCGACACTTTTCTTTTCACCCTGGCCTGAGTCGATAATGTTGGGTATAGAGATGTCGGCATTAATCGCTTTGTACTGTTCGGGATTGATATTCGCAGCGCCGAGTCTTTTGTTTTCTATTGCAAGATTTACTGTTCGTTCAATCTTTCCCTTTGAACCGATGCTCACAGCAGATTCGCTGTGGAGGCGGATTCCGGAAGGGTTTGCGAAATCTGTTTTCGGTACATAGAGGAAATAATCATAATCAGCCTTGCGATACTTTGCTTTGAATGATTGCTCTGTATCATCTTTTACAAATTGATATTCAGTCGCATCATTTTTTCCTTTCTTGATGTTGTTGTCGAAAAGCCCTGCTTCATCAAGCACTGCAACTTTTAGTGTTTCGGAATTATCACTGACAGAGATCGCAATGATGATAGCGTAGAAAGCGATGATCACGATCGGTACAAGTATCGTTGTAAGCAGGAAAGATTTTTTTCGAACGCGTGAAAAATATTCACGTCCTATAATTAACCAGGTCTTGTTCATGTGATGAAATTTAAGCAGTTACTTTTTGAAATTGACGGGTAAGCGGAGTTCCTTCAACAAGCTTGATGAAGATATCATTCAGCGAAGGAAGCATTTCCTGGAAGCTGTTGATATTGATGTTTGCGCTGATGAAATGTTGCAGCACATCATTTGAAGTTGCGCCTTCGTTGATCTTTACAATGAGTCTGTTCTCTTTGGTTTCAATTACTTCAAACAACCTTGTGTTGTTGACTAGCGGAACCTCATCCAGACCGATCGTGAAAAGATTTTCCTTGTATTTCTGCTTAACCTCGCGAACCGTGCCATCAACAACTTTCTGGCCCTTGTTCACAAGGATGATATGATCACAGATCTCTTCAACCTGTTCCATCCGGTGCGTGCTGAAAATAATGCTGGCACCGCGTTTCGCAAGTTGATAGATATTTTCTTTGATAAGATTTGAGTTGACCGGATCAAGACCGCTGAAAGGTTCATCAAGAATGATCAGTTTTGGTTCATGCAAAACAGTTGTAACAAATTGCAGTTTCTGACCCATACCTTTTGAAAGGTCTTCCACTTTTTTGTTCCACCAGCTTTCCATCTGGAACCTTATGAACCATTCCTTTACTTTTGCAAGTGCGTCTGATTTGCTGAGACCTTTCAACTGTGCGAGATAAACAGCCTGTTCGCCGATCTTCATTTTTTTATAAAGACCACGTTCTTCGGGCATGTAACCGATATGTACAATATCGTTCAGCGGGTCGAATGGTTTTCCCTGGAAGGTGATTTCACCTTCATCCGGGAAAAAAATCCCGGTGATCATACGGATAAGTGTTGTCTTTCCTGCGCCGTTAGGTCCCAGAAGGCCAAAGATACTTCCGGGTGCGAGTGAGAAGCTGATGTCGTCAACAGCTTTCTGAGTAGCATAATACTTTTTGAGGTGCTTTACTTCAAGAATGTTCATTACAAAGAAGTTTAGTTTTGGAACGGACACAAGGTCGCCAATTCTGCTTTAGCAGTTTCAAAATATTAGTCGGCCACAAGCTATTTTGTTACAGGCGGTCAGATTATCATGAGAATCGCATCTACCACTCTTTCGCCATCCATCGCGGCACTCACGATTCCACCTGCATAACCTGCTCCTTCGCCGCATGGATAAAGGTTTTGCACCTGTGGGTGCTGTAAGGTTTCTGCATCGCGCGGTATACGCACGGGTGATGAAGTTCTTGATTCTGTGGCAACGAGTATCGCTTCATTCGTATAATAACCCCGCATTTTTTTACCAAACAATGGAAGTGCTTCCTTAAGTGCGGCGGCAACGAAGCCTGGAAGTACCTGGTGAAGATCTGCTGTACCTATTCCGGGCAGGTAGGAACAATCGGGCAGGGTTGAAGACGGTTTGTTATCGACAAAGTCTGCAACACGTTGTGCCGGTGCTACAAGATTGCCACCTCCTGCCTGAAATGCACGTTGTTCAACTTTCGACTGGAACCTGAGTGCCGCCAGCGGGTCATTCCCTTCTTTTGAATAGTCCGGTGCATCAACAGATACCACCATGCCGCTGTTTGCATACGGATTATTTCTTTTTGATGGGGACCATCCGTTTACAACAATTTCTCCCGGGGCCGTTGATGCGGGGGCGATTATGCCACCCGGACACATACAGAAAGAGAACACACCACGATTGTTTACCTGCTGAACAAGACTGTACGAAGCAGGCGGAAGATCGCTTTCGCGCACAGGGCAATGGTATTGAATGCTGTCGATCAACTGTTGCGGATGTTCGATCCTTACACCGAGTGCAAAAGGTTTTGCTTCGATCAGGATCTTTTTTTCATGTAACATATAGAATATATCACGTGCTGAGTGACCGGTGGCAAGGATCACTGCTGCTGCATCATGCTGATCACCTGCAGCGGTTCGTACACCTGTGATCTTTTTATCAGTTATAATAAGATCAGTTACTTTACTGTCAAACAGGAAGACACCTCCTGAGTCAATGATCTGTTTACGGATGGCTGTTATAATATTTGGCAGTTTGTTGGTGCCTATATGGGGATGTGCTTCGTATAATATATTTTCCGGTGC
>JBEVNF010000395.1:0-3056 GCA_040508255.1 Flavitalea sp. | reverse complement strand
ACCAGGCAGCTTTTGATTTTTCGCATGATGTTTTCCGGTAGCAAATAAAATTGCTTTCTGATAAGCTGATTGAACGTTCATAGCTGTAAGTTGGTTTTTGATATGATGGCTAGCGCGACATCCTCTCAATCTTCAATTCGAACACAAAAGTGTGCAGTAATTTAAACCGATCGCTCCATTCAGAAGCAGGATATTTTTTTAAGTTCCGCGGTTCCTGGAAAGAAAAGTTACCGGTTGCATCCGGTCTTGTCAATACCATAAATACAAAAGGTTTTCCTATTGGAAGCGAGTTTGTAAAATTCAGGGTTTCAAGAAAAGGCAGAAATTGTTCTTCGTACGGCGTCGTCACCTGTAGCATTTCAAGATGACCGGGAATTTTGAAACCCCAGTCATATACACTGTCCTTTTTTAAAGCGCGGTAAAGCTGAAAAATGTAGTCATTATCATCCGGGATCGTATCGTTTACCTTTCGTTTTACCGGTTCGCAATCACAAACAACAACATTGCCTGTTTCATATGGTTAAGGTGAGCTTTGTTTCTCTTTACCCAATATATGGAATAAAACAGATATGGATTGTTAAACCGATCACGCCGAATAGATGCACTACAACTTTGTGATCTCTATCCTGCTGTTTTTTACTCTTGCCGATTCTGTGTCTTCTTTTATTAGTGGGTTTGAATCACCGGCACCGGCAACCGTAACAGAAGATGCACCCAGCGAGGTAAGCTCATTTTTTACTGCCGCCGCACGTTTATCTGTAAGCGCTTTTGCATACCCAGGTTTGCCAACAGGAGAACAATAAACATCGAGTTTCAGTTTCCAGTCGGGATGTTTCTGAAGCGCGCCAACAATACCCAGGATCTCATCCTTTGAGTCTGAAAGAAGCGTATCTGAATCCGGTGCGAATGACATCGTGACGATTGCCTTTTCACCTTTTTCCAGGTCAGCGAGAATATCGTTCTGTCTGTTGGTGTTGGTTGAGATGAGTTTTGATTTCTTGTCAACAACAAACAATGTGTAATACTTTGATGCGATGGTAGAAGGCACCAGCTGAACCCAAATCTCTTTGTCGGCAGTTTTTAAAACATATTCAATCACTCCGTAGTGAGCTGAAAGTGCAACCTGGTGTTTCTGACTTAATCCAACAATATCGTCGTTGGTCGCTTTCTTCAACTCTGCATCGGGAAACTGACCACTGAATATTTTTTTGCCCCCAAGCGTTGTGATCATCTTATCGAACTCCTGCACGATCTGCGATTGTGATGGGATCTTTTTTGAATCATCATCTACATTCAGTCTTTGATAAGAAACCTGCCCTTCAACAGAAAAGAATTTCTTACCATCATAAAACCAGGCTGTATTCGATTCATCAGTTACAGAATCGCTTGAGTTTGTTGGTTTGAAGTTTGGAAGTGTTTTGAAGTATGGGAAATTTCCGGGATCAGCTTTTGAGACCGGGATCTGAATCTGAGCCTGCACAAAGCAAAGTGAGGAGCCGGCGAGAGCGGCTGCAAGGACGAAGGTTTTGATTTTCATTTCATCCTTAAATCCAGTTTTATGCCAATTCAGGTTTATACCGAAGTATTTACAACAATATGAATTGACTTACTGCGCCATTATGATCAGTCCGCTGATCTTTAAACCATCTTCTCCATTTGAAAGAATGTAAAAGTTTGTTTCGCCACCTGCATCTTTACCATTAATGTCGAAGTTGCTCCATTTCACTTTTGCAACCTCAATGGTTTTCGATAACTGGTCTTGTTCAAGGATTTCCGCCCTGGTATTGGCTATCTTCTTATCTGCATATTGCTTCACTCCCTGTTTCCAGAACTCAGCAACCTGCTGGTGATCCGTTACGGTCTGAATGCCCTGATCAGAATAGATCGCAAGCGGAACCTGGTAAAATTCCGCAATTTTTTCACCGGAAAAAGTAAGCAGCGCTTCACCGTAATCGGCAAAAAAGCTGTCAAGCGATTGTGGCATATAATTGATTTTATAGAAACTACATATATCAATTATTCTACCACCTGCCTGCGTTATGAAACGATTCTCAGCTTGGCGTAATTGAGCATGATCTTTTTTTCGCCGTTCAGCTCGAACTTTACCGTTGCGATCGGATTGTGCGCTGACCCTTCGAGTTTCACAACTTCTCCAAATCCAAACTTCTGATGTTCAACACGGTTGCCTTCAGCAAGATTTGTTGTATCGCTTGCCACAAAATCAGCACTGGGTTTATGATCAATTATCTTGGGTTGCGTCTTTGGAACTATGTAAGAAGGAACTTCTTTTTTCTTTGTTGGCGGCGGACCATATTGACGCTCTGCATCTTTTGCTGCGCCAAAACCACCACGGTTGCTGCGACCATGATCATCTCCATCATTGTAACCACCACCACGCATCCGGTCGAATGCAGATCCTCCACTCCAGCTGCTGAAACCCGTTCCTTGGTTCTTTGCACCACCGCCCGCAAAACTGCGATCGATCATGCTTTCAGGGATCTCTGTAATAAAGCGGCTTGGCTCATTTTGTACAAGCTGGCCAAAACGATAACGGCTGTTTGCGTATGAAATCCAGAGTCTTGCTTTCGCTCTTGTTACAACTACATAGAATAGCCTGCGTTCTTCTTCAAGTTCTTCACGTGTATTGATAGCAAGTGAATTCGGAAACAACATTTCTTCAAGACCTGCAGCAAATACGCAGGCAAATTCAAGCCCTTTCGCTGCGTGAATGGTCATCAGCTTCACGGTGTCAGCATTCGGATCTTTATCATCAGCATCGGTCAACAGAGTTATCTGTTGCAGATAAGCTCCAAGCGTTTTATCTCCGACTTCGCCTTCTTCATTGGATGGACTTTCCGTCCATTCTTTGATACTGTTCAGCAACTCCTGTATGTTCTCATAACGAGCCATACCCTCAGTGCTCTTATCGTTGAATAATTCCTTTACAATATTTGTTTGTTTACCTACATGTACAGCAACATCATAAGCATTCTTCGTTTGAAGCATACTTGCGAAGCTCTGGATCATCAGCACAAAATTCTCAATCGATTCAAGCG
>JBEVNF010000342.1:0-3150 GCA_040508255.1 Flavitalea sp. | reverse complement strand
AGGTTTTCCCTTGGGCCATGATACCCAAAGCATACCGGTTAAAGCAAGGTGGTCCTTTAGTTTCGGAAACCGGTCCCGCATTTCTTCTTCAGTTTTTACAAAAAAATGGATGTAATCAAATTTGCCGTGTAATTGTTTTGCGAATTCGAGATATGGAAGCCCCATTTCATTCAAGGTTTTATCAGGAGCATTGAATAACCATGTTCTTGAATCTTCCCTGATTCCCATCTTTTGAGCGACGGTTCTTTTTAGCATGATATAAGTGCTATTTTTTTCTTTTACAAACAACAACAGAGTATTCTCGATCTACATTATCACCTGCCTTTGTTTTTACTGATTCTACGTGATTGCTCACGTCAACAGGTTCCAGTTCTGATTGGGAAATAAGTTGCAACACATCTTCGGTGCTTACGAGATTGAAATTCCATTTTGTGAATGGTAACATCTCCATAAAACTCTTCTGTGCAAAACCAATAGCAAGCTTTCCTCCCGGCTTAAGTACACGCGCAAATTCATTCAGAAGAGCTATCCTATCCTTCCAGAAATAAATTGTATTTACAGTAAAGATTCCGTCAACGCTGTTTTCAGGTAAAGGGATCTTTTCACCATCATACAGGTAAAATTTTGCTCGTCCCTTCGCCACAGCATCTTTATTCAGGTGCTTTGCTTCGTTATACATTGTCTCTGAAATCTCCAGTCCGCTGTATCGCAGATCAGCAGCCTGAGATAGAAGATAATCAAGATGTCCGCAGTTTCCATGTCCCGCCTCTGCGATACTCCAGTTGTTCTGGATCTGTAAAGCAGCAATAGCAGATTTTGTCATACCGATATTGGTTTCGTTCATGACCACTGCCATCTCTATTCCTGCATTACCGGAAGGATGCCCGAGTTGCTGCCCCATATCACGCATCCTTTCTTCAGAGTAAACCTCTTCGCTGCTATTCATACGCAATCAATTTTAAGTTATCACTCTACAGATCTGATCACAAGATTGAGAAATTCTGTAAGCTTCGAAGGCTCGAGCCAACGTGCAACTATAACCAGATCATGATCGTTATCTACAACTACAAAGTTACCTCCAAAACCCTGTGCTGCATATAAATCCTTCGCAAGCGGTGTCATTTGCTTGTCCTGATTTAACCACCATAAAAATCCATAATCCTTATTTGCTGCTGATGGCTGTTTGGCTGCATTGATCCACGCTTCAGAAACAAGTTGAGTATTTTTCCATTTACCTTTCCTTTGCATCAGTAACCCAAATCTTGCATGATCAAGCGTGTTGATAAACATACCTCCTCCAAAATGGCCACCACCACTTATTGACTGAACCATTACACCATCAACATTCACAAATGAGTTTTCATAACCGAGCCAGCGCCAGGTTGTAGATGCACCAATCGGGTCCATCACACGTTCTTTGAAGACCTGTGGCAACGGTTTGCGAAACACCTGCAATAAGGAGTATGCAAGAACATTAACACGCACATCATTGTATTCATATGCTGTACCGGGTTCAAGCAGGGGACGACTTTTCCATTCGTCTATCCCTCCTTCCTTTGGGGGACGATCAGCCCAGTCGCAGATTCCAAACATGCAACCCGACCAGTCAGATGATTGTGTAAGTAGATGCCTCCATGTGATCTTAGCGTTATGTGCTGATTCGAATGTTTCATCAGTAACATACTGATTAACTTTATCGTCAACGCTTTTTATAAGCCGGGTGTCGAATGCAAGTCCCGCGACCGTTGCGAGATAACTTTTTGCTGCACTGAAAGTCATGTCAACACGATTCAGGTCACCCCATTGTGCTACTATATAACCTTTCCTGATGATGATCCCTGCAGGTTTGCCACGATCTTTCATCTGTCCGAGGATTTTGTAGCCAGGCTCGCGTACATACGATTTGAGATTGGCTACACTCAGATTATAATCAGTTTTGCTGTCATTTGCCAGTGCGAAGTTCACTGCGCTATCAACCCTCGCAGCATTCATCTTTACCTCTGCGGGCTTTCTGGTTTGCCATGTAGAATCAGGATAGTAAGCCGTTTGAACCTGCCCATAAGTTGTTACAGCAAATAAAACGGCCGTATTCAGAAATGCTATTGAGCGTACTTTCATTGTGAATTGTTATTGATACATTCACTTGAAAGTTAGTAAGAATTAAACAACTACCATCAGGCTGCGTTTGTCTTCTTCAGAAAGCTGAGAGCCAGTTCATGAGCCGGATCAGTCTGAAGCACCAATTCGAATTGCTTTTTCGCTTTATCAGTTTTTTTGAGCCGGAGATAACATTCGCCGATAGAAAATATTGCAAGGTTATTTCCCGGGTTTATTGCGAGGGAAAGATTGAAATCCTCGATGGCGTCTGACCAACGGCCAAGATCCATTTTAGAAAATGCGCGGTTATCTATTGCTTCCCAATATACCGGTGCAACACCAATACACAATGTATAATTAGCAATAGCGGCTTCGTGATCGCCATTGTCCGTTGCAGCAGACGCTTTGGCGAAATAATCATTTGCAATTACAGCCAGTTCTTCAAAATCATCAGCGATCCTGAGATAGGTATGGTACCCATGTAATTCGCTATCTGTAATCCCTGGTGAACTTAAGTATTCAGGTGATTCAAAACCATTACGATGAACCGGTGCATGATATATAGCAACTTCGAGAAAAGGAATCATGTCAACCGTTGGTTTTGAAGTGATCGGTTTGTATGTCAGTACGTGCCACGTTTCCTTTCTGACTCGTATTAGTTTGTGAACATAAAACAGGTTTCCGGACACCGAATAAAACAGATCGCCTTCATTTATTGCATCGCGACCGGACAGCGAACCGCCATCAGTACGGTCAAATAGTTTTCGCAGGAGGTTCATGCGTTATAAACGCAGCGGAACTGAAAATAATTATGCGGGAGAATATTTTTTTGAATCACAAAAAAAACAGATTGTACTGCAATATTGATTACCTGTGTTTTGTACTAACGTACAGGCCAACCCGATAAGTTGGATCGGGTGTCAATATTATATTTTGAATTCCTTTTGAACTCGTCGTCAAACCTGTCGGCGTAAACAGAGTATGCTGTAAATCCGAATCCTTCAGCTTCCAGGTGGGGATGTGCAGCACCGGGAGATTTATTAACACGATCAT
>JBEVNF010000100.1:0-9016 GCA_040508255.1 Flavitalea sp. | reverse complement strand
GTTTTTGTTAGTGGACTCCCTGGCGTTTAGCGAGCTTTGCGCCTATGTAAAGACTTCCTGCAACGATAATCATACTCAGATAACCTACATAATTGTAGTGTTCTATTTTGCCATCGGGCGCTTCGATCACGATCATACCCGCAACTAAAGAAGCAAGACCTGTAAACAATTGCTGGAAAGAAGAATTGAAACTCATAAACTGTCCTCGTTGCGCCGGCTCAACCACAGTGCTGATCATTGCCTGAGCAGGAATGTTTCTCCCGGTTGAAAACACGAACCAGCATCCGTAAACCGCAAGCACATAAACAAACGGGATCACCTGCATATTGGTTATAAAGAATATCGGGAACAAGGATAATAAGAGTGCAATTACAAAAAGTCTGAGCTTACCAAAACGATCAGCAAGCCTGCCAAGTATTGGTGATGTGATTAACGTACATGCACCACCCACCATATAAACCATTGGCGTCTGTTGTTTCGAAAATCCAAGGTTGAATTCAAGATAGGGGTTGATAAAAGGAATGATCAGGAAGTGTCCAAACATCATACAGGCCGATAAAGCAAGTGCCATCAACTGGCTTTTATTATTCAGCATATCTCTCAACACCTTCCTGACATCGGGTCTGTACCTCAGTTCTCCCAATGGCACGATGTGGGAGGTCATTGAAGGAAGAAACTTCCATATCAACGGGATCACTACAATCCCAACAATTCCAATAAACAAAAATGGTGCATGCCAGCTGATAAGATTTGCGAGATACAGACTGAACGGCACTCCGAATACTGACGCCACAGAAAATGCAGTAAAGATCGTTGCCATAGCACGACCACGTTTTTCGTACGGGAAAACATCCGCAACAATTGAAAGTACCTGCGCTCCGATCAAACCACCGAATAATCCAGTAATGATACGGGCACCTATAAGAATGTAAGGATCCGGCGCAATGCCACAGCAGATTGTCCCGATGATAAAGCCGATATAAGCATTCAGGAGAATCTTCTTTCTGTCGAATTTATCAACGTAAAATGCAGCAATAACTCCACTTACAAACGCGGTGATTGGATAAGCTGCAACAACAAGGCTAAAAAAATGGGTATTGATCCTGAAATGCGGCATCAGGTAATTACCCAATGGCATCATGATCATAAAGTCAAGTATATGTGTGAAGTTGAGACAAGCAAGTATCAGCAGCACCACACGTTCTTTCCAGGTCATAAGGGCGCAAAGATACGGAGTTTCGGGAAGCGTCCCTTCTATTGTAGTAGAAGGGACGTCCGGGGATTACTCAACTACTATCGCTCCCCCACCGTTGTATGAATGATATTCGCCATTGTACATAGCATCAGCACTCACCGGACCGAGCCTATATACACCCGGAGAAACTGCCCTTACCGCGTAATAGTAAACCTGGCGATTATTGTACAGATCGACAAACAAATTGATCCTGTCATCACGAACATCAAGAGAGGTTGGAGAAGATGAATTTTTGATCCATTCCATTCCGGGAATTTCTTTTGTTCTCGGATTCTCGATCTCAAACCCGGCCGGCAAAAGATCAGTGATCACGATGTTCTCGATCGACTCGCTATAACTTTTTTCAAGGGCCAGTTCAACGATCACAAGATCATTCTGCTTAAACTTATTTCCTGAAATAGCATTTCCATACCTGTCATAGAATCTCCGGCGAACTTTGAGATAATTATCTTCTTCAACAAAACTTCCGCTTGCACTGATACCCTCTGCCTGCCAGTAATAATAAAGACGTCCCTCACCTTTTGTGGCTATCTGAATATCTGTTCCTTTTAGCTGAGCAGCTGTAAGTTTCAGCAGCTGTCCATCAGATTTTCCAACAGATTTGCCATTCACAAGTATGTCAGCAGTAATGGTAGATTTTGCTGCCGCTTTTGCAATTTTACCAACCGCAAGCAATGCAAAGGAACTTTCCTGTGTACTATACCACGATCGGCCTTTGAGTTTATCAGCCACGTGCTTTGCCATTATTCCGATCTGCTGGTTGCCTGGATCAACATCAAGCAATGCATTCAAAGCAATTGCTTCATCGCGGATATCAGAAGAAAAACTACCGCCGGTTTCGGTAACAGCAGTTTCACCTGCAAATGTTCCGGGGAGCATTTCTGCAAATTTTGATCTGTCACCACCTATTGCATAAGCCACACTCAACAAATACTTACTATCAAGGCTAAGAAGGTTTGCATTTGCCTTATAATAATTCATCACACTGACATTCGGTTTTCCAGCAAGCGCGAGTACGTACAAGCTGTAGGCTACTTCTTTAGGTGCGATCTTTTTCTTCTCCTTCTGATTGTAGTAGTAAACGATCGTCTGTCTGCTCTTGAGCTTAGCGTTCACAAAAAGCAGCAATCCATCAAGCAATTTCTTATCAACCTCAAATCCTGCTTTGCCAGCTTCTATAAGGAAATGCGCTGCATACACACTGGTCCACCAGTTCTCAGTACCCTCGCCATCCCATAAGGTCACGCCACCATTATACAACTGACGCAATTTGATCTTACGTATTGCTTCCTGCACATTGTAGTTGGCGCTGTTCCTGTTATTGGTTGAGGCTACACGATTATTCCCTGACAATTGTTCAGCAATGTCACCGTAATAAAGTTGCGGAAATGCCGCAGATACAGTTTGCTCTGTGCAGCCATAGGGATACTGAACGAGATACCTCATTTGCTTACCAAGTTCCAATGCAGGACTACGACTTACAACAAGTGAATGATCGGATGTGCCCGGCAGAAAATCGGCGCCAGGTATTTTGATGGCAACATTACCTGCACCATTCATAGACCCGCTACCATTGCGGATTTGAAGCGGCGCAGATGGTCTCACTCCAATCTCTGTTTCTTCTGTAAACTTTTCATTAAGTCCATTAACTTCCACCCTGATCTTACCTGTAGTAATTGAAGGCAATGCTGCGACACGGAACAGCGCACGTCCTTCACTGTTTGCATTCACTGACACAGACTGAGTTGTGTTTCCAATCACTTTCAAAGGACCGGTTACATGTAAAGTTGCTGTAGCTGTTGTTGCCTTTGCAGTAGTATTTGTGATATTTACCGGCATCGTGATCGTATCATTTGGTGCCATGAATCTTGGAATGGTTGAACTCAACACCAGTGGATCAGCAACTGTAATGGAAGATTCGCGGCTTCCAAAATCCTTGTCTTTATAAGCTACTGCCATTAATCTTATCTCACCGCTGAATTGTGGAATATCAAATTCAAAATTGGATTCACCATTGCTTCCTGCTTTTGCGATCCCACTCCAGTATGATACCAGCTTCACTCTTTTTGAAGGCATCGGATTGGTGCGTTTATCCATCGACAACTCTCCATCACCACCCGTGCTGCTCATCCTTGCCCTTAACTCAGGAAACAACAATGGATACATATCATAAGCGTTGACCTGCAACGTACGTTGTGCGTAAAAATGATCATAGGGATCAGGCGTCTGGAATCCGCTGACCTGTAAAACTCCATTGTCAACTGCAGCAAGGGTGATATAGCTGCCTGGTGCTGCCTTCACAGTTACCTTTTGATGTGTACGTGACCGGGTAGATTTGGCAGCAACTATTTCAACAGGGATCTTCCTGCTTTTTGCATCCACCTTTATACTTTGAAAGCCATGGGCAGCAGTAAGCGGGATATCAGATTCCGTATGTGGTTTGATGAGGCTGGCCGTGACATACACATTCGGCATATGCTGGTCGGTTAGCTTGAGATCAAGAGTTGCTGTCCGGTTGGTTACCTCGAGATATTGATAGGAAAGAACCTTGTCGGTTTCCAATGTTACCAGCATCTTTCCATTGAATGGTGCTTTAAAAAGTGCCCTGACAGATTCGCCTGGCTGATAACCTTCTTTATCAAGCGAGATATCAATGTTGCCTTCTGTATTTACTTCAAAACTCGAGTTGTCATTACCCCATGATCCGTAACTATAAAAACTCTTGCTCACATAACTATTTGCACCCGGTACAGAAATTCTTAATTCATAATTACCCGGTGTTTTTGGTGTGAAGGCATAGGTTGTTTTATCTCCGCTGATATTTGCTTCCTGATCGGCAAGGATCTTGTCTTCCACCTGTGACTCATAACGGAAATAGCTACCCGCCTTTGAAAGCACCGTACGATATTCATGTTTGATCACTTTGATCTGTGCTTTTGCTGCAGATACTTTCAAATCCTTGTTCACTGCAATAACCGGGAAACGTATCACCTGGTTCAGCGGATAGTATGAATAACCATCGTCCGAGATCCCAAAGAAATTGTCCTGCGTAAAAATATCAGCAGTAGCTGAACGGCTTACCGGGCGGCCGGTTTCGTCGAACACTGTTGCATAAAAATTAGCCTGCAGTAAACCCATGTTCTTGAAAAGTGCAGGAACGGTATATGATTCAACTGCATTTCCCGAAGCATCTGTTTTTCCTTCGCGCACCACTTTTTCCTGTGAAAGCGCCTGGTTAACGATTGAGAAATTATAGTTATTAAGTTCCTTGACATAAATGTATTTCGACCTGACCTGGATCTCTGCTTCATAGTTCCTGTTCGCCGCTGCAGGTCCGAAAAAATTTACAGCATTGATGTTAAGCGAAACGGCGTCTTCAGGTGCCAGTGCTTTCTTATCAAGCTTAGCTGTAACCTTGATCCTGTCGGGAACAAATTCTTCGATACTGAAACTCTTGCTTCCAAGCAGTACATCATTGGATGTATACACTTCAAGTGAATACGAACCCGTGATAGCTGAAGCAGCAATATCAACCTCTCCGGTAACAGATCCCTGTTCATTCAATGTCTTGCGGAAAGTTTTTAGTTCCTTTCCGTTTGGCATCAGGAACTTCAGCACCACTGGAAGTTCACCCGGAACCTTCCAGTCACGATCACGCATGATCACAGAAAAATTAACACGCTCACCAGGTCGATAAATATCCCGTTCAGCATAAATAAATGCGTCGAGCCCGGTCTGGTTAAATGACTTACCTCCAATTTCAAATCTCGATGTATTTACTCTTGTATTTGAAAACGGAAGATAGTTGAAGTCAGATGCTGTTTTAGCAACAACCATCGCAGGTCTGAAGCCTGCGTACTCTTTACGGGTATAACCGATTTCTGCAACACCATCTTCTTTGGTAACACCGGTTCCCAAAACCTGGTTATTATTACCATAAACAACGAGATTCACCCCCGCCAATGGCAGTGCAGATTGCAGACTGTTTGCAAACACATAGAGTTTTTCGTTTCCTTCTTTAGCGATCAGACCTATATCAGATTTGGAAATGAACCTGCTGTCATTGATCCAGTTGTCGGTAGTTGAACTGATCTTTATATGGTAGATTCCCTTGAATTCAGCAAGCTTATCCTCAATATCAAATTTGAATAGTCTTGAGTTGCCGTATTTGGGTAGTGATCTTGTTTCAATCTCTTTTTCATAAATTATATCTCCAAGCTCCACATAACTATTATTATCATAATCATCATAATAATCACCATCTGAATTGCGTGGATAATAGCCATAACGCTGTGCAAGCAAAAGGTTGGACTCATAGATCTTGGAGATCATCACCTTCACTTTTGCAACATTCACAATCTTTACCTCGATCTGTTTGTTACCATTACCCGCGAGATAGACAGCCTTACTGTTCACAAAACCAATAGCAGGCTCAAGTTCACCAAATGCAATGTTGTTGTTATATTCTTCTCTGAGTACTCCGCCAATGCGACCACGCAGACTTGTAGCCAGCGTAAGCGAATAGGTTTTATCGGAATTGAACTGATCGCTTTTGATCACAAAACCATCATCAGTTTGCTCAGTGGTAAATTTTACCAACGGTGAAATGTTGATCGCTGCAGCAATATTGTCCATAATCACCTGCTGGCTGGTTCTTACGTAGACCTCACCTGCGCTGCCATCATGCTCAGCCGAAATTTCATTGATCGTAAGGTTGAATGGGGATGGAACCATGAATTGGCTTTCGATCTTATCCGGGGTGCCGTTGGTACCATCTTTAGGCAGCAATCCTTTATCCAATGATAGTACAGCCTGCAGATCTTTTTCCTGCGCCTTGATTCCATTTAGTCTCAGGCTGATCCTTGTATCCGGGCTGAGCGTAATAACCTGGAACGCTACCGGGTTCTTATCGATGGTGATCTTCAGTTTTTCCCTGATAGCCGCCGGGTCAACCTGGTAATTAAAATAAATATCAAGTTGTGGTAAAGCGCTGTTGCTTGCCTGATCGGTAATTACCCAGGTTACATTTGAATTGTCCAGCTTGAGAGCGGGGGTTGAGAAGCTTATCTTTTCGGTTTTACCGATGCTGTTGAATTCTGAATAATGGAGAATATCGTTCTTGAAACTGGCAGTGAAAGTAGTGGCCGGAGCAAGTGCTTTTGAAGGAGAAAACACCAACTGATCAGGTGCTTCCCAACGGAAACGACCCTTGATAGCCGGGCTGAAGGAAATATATTCCGTAGAATCCCATCGGTTAAGGAGAGAATCTTTCATTAATGGCTTATCAAACCTGAATATGAGATTGCCCAGGGGAGCTACCTCATCTTTTGCATTTGTATAGTCGAGGTTTACAATTTTGCGGTTGCAGGATACGAGTGCAACAAAGAAAATCAATGAAATCAATGATCTTAGGCGCATAAGACAGGTTGTATAATTTTTGGGAAATGGCGATGTAAATATATTGTAGTGCAAGACTGGTACAGGAAGATAAATCGTTGTATGCTTGTAATAATTTTTGTTTCGTTAATTAATTTAAAAATAGAAAATGTGTTTTGTATCACATAATCGAAATGAGGAAATTCACAAATAGATTACAGTTCACACATGATATCATATAGATGAGGTTACGGGCAAAGAGATGGAAAAAGATTTTGATACGCACAGGGATCGTAACCGGATCACTGGTGGTCGTGTTCTTTATACTCAATCTCCTGTTTCCTTTGCATGATAAGGTTGAGTACTCTGCTTCGGTTTATGATGATAAAGGCGAATTGATACATGCTTACCTCACAACTGACCAGAAATGGCGGATGCAGACATCAATCGACGAGATCTCTCCTTTACTTGAAAAAACGTTGATATATAAAGAGGACAGGTACTTCTATAGTCATCCGGGCGTGAATCCGCTTGCTATCGGCAGGGCAATTGTAAAGAACGTATTCAGAATGAAGCGGACCTCTGGTGCTTCTACAATAACAATGCAGGTAGCCAGGGCGCTGGAACCTAAAAAACGGACCTATGGCAATAAACTGATCGAGGTTTTCCGGGCCCTTCAGCTTGAATTAAAATATTCAAAGCAGGAAATCTTCAGGATGTACATCAATCTGGTACCTTACGGCGGCAACATTGAGGGTGTGAAATCTGCTTCCATACTGTATTTCCGAAAAAATCCTGATCACCTCTCATTGGCTGAGATCACTGCTCTTTCTATCATCCCGAACAGACCTTCATCGCTGGTGATCGGTAAGAACAACGATAAAATTGTTGAAGAAAGGAATCGTTGGCTCAAATGGTTCAATTCCGAAAAGATCTTTACCGCAAAAGAAATTGAGGATGCCCTGAACGAGCCCTTGACAGCAACGCGTACCGAGGTACCAAAACTATTACCACATCTTTCACAAAGGCTCAGGAAACGAGGAGGGACGGAGATATACACAAATATCAACGTAACCAGGCAGTCCCGTATTGAGAAGATCGTTTATGATTATTCAAGATCGAATCGTTTGATGGGTATAAAAAATGCCGCTGTGGTGGTGATTGACAACAAAACGCATAAGATCGTCAGTTATGTTGGCTCGGCAGATTTCCAGGACAGCACTGATGGTGGACAGGTGAACGGCGCCGCAGCCATACGGCAACCGGGCAGTACACTAAAACCGCTGGTGTACGCCATTGCAATGGATGATGGTTTGCTTACACCAAAAGCGATCATCAGTGATGTGGCAGTGAGCTACGGAGGTTATGCTCCCGAAAACTTTGATAAGAAATTCAAGGGCCAGGTGGCTATGGATTACGCGCTCGAGCATTCATTGAATATACCGGCAGTAAAAACGCTCGGCATGGTGGGGAAAGATAAGATGATCGATAAACTGGTAGCGACCGGGTTAAAACAGATTGGAAAAGATCAGCGGAAACTGGGTTTGTCATTAATACTTGGTGGTTGTGGCGCTTCGCTCGAAGAACTAACGGGTATGTATAGCCTTTTTGCAAACAATGGTCAGTATGTTCCTCCCGCCTTGCTTGTCAATCAAAAGCAATCGCAACCCGTACGGATCATTTCAACTGCTTCAACTTTCATGATCAACGACATACTTTCGAAAGTAAACCGTCCAGATTTCCCACTCAACTGGCAAAGCACTGAACATATGCCAAAGATTGCCTGGAAGACCGGAACCAGTTACGGAAGACGCGATGCCTGGAGCATCGGGTATAACAGGAACTACACAGTTGGTGTTTGGCTCGGTAATTTTTCCGGTACCGGTGTAAGCTCATTGAGTGGTGCGAACACAGCTACCCCACTGCTTTTCAGGATTTTTAATACCATCGATTATGATAGCGATGAAGAATGGTTTACTCAACCCGCTGATTGCCTTGACAGGCTGGTGTGTTCAGAAACAGGTTTACCACCTGCGGAATTCTGTACCAATATTATAAGTGATCATTTTATACCGATGGTTTCATCAACCGGGATCTGTGAACATATGAAAGAAGTATTGGTGAGCATCGATGAAAAGATCTCCTATTGCAGAAGTTGCGTTCCTGATGCAGGTTATAAAAAGAAATTGTACAATAATTACAATGGAGAACTGGTGGCCTGGTTCAGTGAGCACCAGGTTTCCTTTGCAAAGATTCCACCACATAATCCTTCCTGTGAAAAAGTTTTCCAGGAAAGTGGTCCGGTGATATTATTCCCTCATAATGGTTCTGAATACCTGCTGAGCAAAAAAAATCCTGAACCGCTGCAACTGACCTGTAATCCGG
>JBEVNF010000274.1:0-3783 GCA_040508255.1 Flavitalea sp. | reverse complement strand
ACTCACCTTCTTGGCCCGAAAAGAAAAACAGCTGATAAACTGGCGAACTTTGAAAGTGGTATCGAAGCAATCGGTAATGCGCGTCAGCCAATGGCTATTAAATACTTTCTCGTTGCCATCCTTTTCGTTTTATTTGATGTTGAAGTAATATTCTTTTATCCATACGCAATCAATTTCAAGCACCTGGGGTGGAATGGTTTTTACGCAGTATTAATGTTTGTGGGCTTTTTTATAGCCGGATTTACTTACATTATTAAGAAAGGTGCCCTGAAATGGGAAGACTAAAAATTTGATCTTATGCGTCCAGTACAATTTAATATACAAGGCGAGAACAATGTAAAACTCGTTAAGGAAGGTCCGGAAGGATATTCTGGCGAAGGTTTTTTTACAACTACACTTGACCAGGTTGTGGGTCTTGCGCGCAAGAACTCGATCTGGCCACTGCCTTTTGCTACTTCCTGTTGTGGAATTGAGTTTATGGCAACAATGGCCGCAAATTACGATATGTCCAGATTTGGATCGGAGCGGATGGCTTTCTCACCCCGTCAGTGTGATCTGATGATGGTAATGGGAACGATCGCGAAGAAGATGGGTCCGATCGTAAAGCAGGTTTATCTGCAGATGGCAGAACCAAGATGGGTGCTTGCCATGGGAGCATGTGCCTCAAGTGGTGGTATTTTCGATACATACAGTGTTTTACAGGGGATCGACCAGATCATCCCTGTCGATGTTTATGTACCTGGCTGTCCTCCAAGACCCGAAGCAGTTATTGATGGCTTTATGCGTGTGCAGGACCTTGTAGGAAAGGAAAGTCTGCGCAGAAGAGGCAGCGACCGTTATAAACAACTGATGGAGAGTTACGGAATCCAATAACGAACCCAGCTAAACTGCACAAGAACCAAATGAGTGTAACAAACGATCATATCAAATCCAAACTCACTGAAAAATTTGGCGACCAGATTTCAAATTTTGATGAGCCATATGGAATGCTGACTTTTGAAGCTCCGAAAGAGCAGAATCTGAAAGTGATGCAGTTTCTTTTCGATGAGCCGGATCTGAACTTCAGATTTCTCACAGATCTCACAGCCGTGCACTATCCTGACGACAAAGGCCGCGAACTGGCCGTTGTTTATCATATGCATAACCTGGTTGATAATGTGCGCATCAGGTTCAAAGTATTTACAGACATCAACTCACCCGATATTTTCACAGCAGTACAATTGTTTTCTGCTGCAAACTGGATGGAAAGGGAAACATATGATTTCTACGGGATCAATTTCGTAGGTCATCCCAATCTTAAGCGGATCCTCAACGTGGATGAAATGGATTATTTCCCGATGAGAAAAGAGTTTCCCCTGGAAGATCAGTCCAGGATCGATAAGGATGATGATATGTTTGGAAGATAGAGAAGCGTTATTTGTTCATTAGAACCAACTATTACCATGTCTGAGCAACATATAAAATTACCGGAAGGGTCGATAGGTAAGCAGACCACAACGCTGAACCTTGGCCCGACCCACCCTGCAACACATGGTGTGTTCCAGAACATCCTTGAGCTTGATGGTGAAAGGATCGTGAGTGCCGAACAAACTGTAGGTTATATACACCGTGCATTTGAAAAGATTGCAGAACGCAGACCATTATACCAGATAACACCACTTACAGATCGCCTGAACTACTGTTCGGCCCCGATCAATAACATGGGCTGGCATATTACCTGTGAAAAACTGCTGAAAGTGCAAACTCCAAAACGTGTGGATTACATGCGTGTGATCATCATGGAACTTGCACGTATCGCCGATCACCTGATCTGTAATTCCATCATTGGTGTTGATACCGGTGCCTTTACAGGTTTCGTTTACGTAATGCAATACCGTGAGCTGATCTATGAGATCTATGAGGAGATCTGCGGATCACGGCTTACAACTAATATTGGCCGTATTGGTGGTTTCGAAAGAAACTTTACCAATGCTGCATGGACCAAACTTGAAAAATTCCTTGACGAATATCCAAAGGTTCTGAAGGAATTTGAGAACCTGTTCACACGTAACAGGATCTTTATGGAGCGTACGATTGGCGTAGGTCCTATCAGCAAGGAACGCGCAATCAATTACGGCTTCACTGGTCCGAATCTGCGCGCCGCGGGTGTTGATTACGATGTTCGTGTTCATTCACCCTATAGCAGTTATGAAGATTTTCAATTCGAAGTTCCTGTAGGCACCACCGGTGATACTTACGACAGGTATCTTGTTCGTAACGGCGAGATGTGGGAATCTTTAAGCATTATCAGGCAGGCGTATCAGAAGGTTCAGGAATTCAAGGGTGCTGATGCTGAGATCTATCATGCGGATATTCCGGAATATTATCTTCCCAAAAAGAAAGATGTTTATACCAAGATGGAAGCGCTGATCTGGCACTTCAAGATCGTCATGGGTGAGATCGATATGCCGAAAGGCGAAGTTTTCCAATCAGTGGAAGGTGCAAACGGGGAGCTCGGTTTTTACCTGATCAGTGATGGTGGCCGTGCGCCATACAGACTGCATTTCAGGAGGCCATGTTTCGTTTACTACCAGGCCTACAGTGAACTGAGCCAGGGATCTATGTTGAGCGATGCCATCATATTGATGAGTAGCCTCAACCTGATCGCAGGGGAGATGGATGCATAATACAAGGTTTTAAATTGTCTGTCCGCCACGGTGGAAGAAAATTCAGATAAAATGGAAAAATTTTCAGAGCAGCAGCTCTTAAAGGTTCAGGAAATAATCAACCGCTATCCGGAAGGAAGGCAAAAGAGCGCAGTGATTCCATTACTGCATCTTGCGCAGGAAACCTTTGGTGGCTGGCTGAGTTCTGAATCTATGGATTATGTAGCGTCATTGCTAAAAATGGAACCTATCGAGGTGTATGAAGTAGCAACATTCTATTCAATGTATAATCTGAAACCGGTTGGTAAATATCTTTTCGAGGTTTGCCAGACTGGTCCGTGCATGATCAAAGGAAGCGATAATATCATTGACTATATCAGCGAAAAACTTGGTATAGCAAATGGCGAAACTACTGCTGATGGAATGTTCACATTAAAAACAGTTGAATGTCTTGGTGCATGTGGTTATGCACCGATGATGCAGCTTGGGAAACACTACCGTGAGCATCTAACCAAAGAAAAGGTTGATGCCATTATTGAAGAATGCCGCGCTAAAAGCAATTAAAAAAATGAAAAAACTACTGATCATATCAACCGCGATTGTTTTGTTTACTGCCTGTACTGAATCCGGTGAGAAAGAAAACAATGCAACAGAACAGTCCGCAGATACAACACCAAAATCATCACCTGTAGATTATCAGCATGTGATCTCAGCAGCATATATGGGTGTTACGCCATGTGCAGATTGTGATGGGATTGAAACAAGGGTTACATTGTTTGCAGATACATCATTTCAGCTTGTGATGAATTATCTGGGTAAGAATCCAAAGGATACTGCAGGTCTGAATGTATCTGAACAGGGGAAATTTAAAATGATCAATGATACCCTGCAGTTTGAAGGTATCAAATCGAAGTTTATAAAGAACGACACTGCGCTTATTCAACTTGACAGTGATGGTAAGATCATTACCGGGCCGCTTGCTGATAAGTTCATCTTAAAAAAGCAGAAGTAATAGTTTAACAATGGGTAGAAAATTATTGTTGGATAAAGCTCATGTTGAAGGCATCAGGGGATATGAAGTATATCGCCGTGAAGGTGGCTATGCCGCTGCTGAAAAAGCGCTGAAGATGAGCCCTGC
>JBEVNF010000225.1:0-6628 GCA_040508255.1 Flavitalea sp. | reverse complement strand
CGCCTGCAGATGATGGATTGCAATCGGAGTCCTGTCCCGCGCGCGTAGCTACTTCCAATGTTTTCGTGAAATCACCCTGGCCATAGAGTAGTCCAAGCACAACATATGCGGCATTTACTTTTGCGTCAATATTGAAAGGTGTGAAAATACCATCCGGGCATCCGACTTCTGCACTCCATTTTTTTTGGATTTCAAACCAGGTTCTTTTCCAGTCAGATGGATAAAGTTTGTTCCATTTTATTACATCGCTGATACATTGATAGAACTGGCTTTTGACAGGAATTGTTTTTAATGCTTCGGTAACAACAAAATTTATATCAGATGAAGTGAACGCAAGACTATACATCGCGCCGACATATACACCTCCATACCAACCGTCACCATAGTTCATGATATGTCCAACCTTATCACTGATTGCAGAAGCCTGATTGGGCATACCGGGATTCATAAGTCCGGCAAAATCTGCTTCGATCTGGTAATCGATATCGTCTGCGTGAGGATTGTTTTTCCAGTGTCCCGATCCAGGTGCTTTTATCCCATTCAGAATGTTGTAGCGCGCCGCCTGATTTGCATGCCATAATTTATATTCTGCGTTGGCGAAAGCATTTGCAAATGAATCAACAGGAGCATTCAGTCCAACTCTATCAAGAATATCAACGAACGTAAGATCCATATAGATATCATCATAAAGATCCGGCCATTCGGTCATCATTTTTTTGAGATAGCCTTTATACCATTTGATCTTTTGATTGTCCTGTATAAACGTTCCATTGTATCGGAATTCTGTAGGCCCGCCAAATGTTACGCCGATCGTTTGTCCTGCCCAGCCACCCCGGATCTTATCCTTAAGTTCCTTTGTACTTAAGGTTACAGATGATCCTGATGCACCCTGGGCAAAAGTTTGCAAATGATATAAAAGCATAATTGTGATCAATACAAATATTCTAATTGTATGCATGTCGAAATTTTATGATGATACTATGCGCCGGAGTAGATTATCATTCCTATCCCGGCGATAAAAAATATAAACATCGCAGTGAGCAGACCAGAAGTCGCAGCAACGTTCTTGAATTCTTTCCAGATAAGGACACCCCAGATCGCTGCCACAAGCGTAGCTCCCTGACCAAGTCCGTACGATATCGCGGGACCAGCTTTGCCTGCAGCGATCAGGTTGAACACATTTCCAAGTGCCCAGATTGAGCCTCCAAGTATCCCTACCAGATGATATCTGAAAGCGCCGGAAAAATATTGTGTGTATGTGACAGGTGGACCATTAATCGGCTTTTTCATAAGGATAGAATTGAAAAAGATATTACTGATCACAATACCTGCCGAGAACACAACTACTGCAGAGTATGGTGTCATTTTCAGTGGCTCCGGAGCTTCAAAATTTTCAAGATCCATAGCCCCGGCTACAAACCGGTAAAAGAAACTCATCAGTATACCTGCAACCAGTGATAAAAGAATTCCTGCATTGCCGCTTGTTTTTAATTGTCCTGATTTTTTCCGGTATGCGATCGCATTACATATTATTGCAATTGCCACCAGGAACACGCCACCAAATAGCAGCACAGGGTTTCCTTTTTCATACAAAACATAATTGACCACTGTACCCAACACCAGCGCGATACCAATACCAACAGGGAACGCCACAGACATACCTGCAATAGCGATTGCGGCCGTGAGAAGAATATTTGCAAGATTGAATATAGCACCGCCGGTAAATGCACTTATTAAATTAGCAGAACTTGCCTGTTGAAGATCCTCGACGAATGGCCGTCCCTTATCACCATTACTGCCCATTGTAAACGCAATCAATAAGGAGAACAAAAAAATACCAATTACATAATCCCAATAAAATAATTCAAATCTCCATTTTGAAGAAAGCAGCTTTTGAGTATTGGCCCAGGATCCCCAACATAACATTGTTATGAATGTGAATACAACTGCGAGGGAATACGATTCAACAGTGAACATATAGATTGATTTACCTGTAGTAAACTGAAATTTGTCCGAGAGTTGGGATCGCTGTCTGTGCACCTTTTTTTCCTACGGCGATTGATGCTGCGCGATTTGCAAAACTCACTGCTTCATTTATTTTGATTCCGCTGTTCAGTGCAACGGCAATTGCACCATTAAATACATCGCCTGCGCCGGTTGTGTCAACAACTTCTGCTTCAAAGCTATCAACAATGCCTGTGAAGTCATCACAACACACAAAGGCTCCCTCCTTACCCAGGGTGATAACAACATTTTGTATTCCGCGATCCCGAAGTTTTGTAGCTGCTTTAAGATAGCCGGTTTCGTTATTTAGTTCAACCTCCGTGATCAACGATGCTTCACCCCTGTTTGGTGTCAGAAGAAACAAACCTTCGAGATCAAGTGATGCAATATGTTCTGCCGGCGCTGGATTTAAAAGAAGCTTTTTATTATGATCTTTCGAGATGGTCAGCAGATGTTTTATTGTGGCAACAGGAATCTCCATTTGCGTAACGATCATGCCTGATCCGATTATAACATCGAGGTGTTGGTCTATCATCGAACTGCTCAACAACCCATTTGCACCGGGTGAAACAACTATACAATTTTCTCCTTTACGATCAATTGTTATCAGCGCTACACCGGTCGACGTTGAAGAATCTTCAGAGATAAGAGACATATTCATTTTCTCACGGTCATAAACATTTATAAGTTCTTTGCCCATTGAGTCAGATCCCAGATTTGTGATGAAGTTCACCTGGTTTGTAAGTCTGGCAATTGTAACAGCCTGGTTCGCACCTTTGCCGCCGGGTAACATTTCAAAGTCACTGCCGAGTATCGTTTCTCCTGGTGCAGGGATGTGGGGTGCGGAGATAACCATATCCATGTTGCTGCTACCTATCACTGTGATAACAGGAGCTTGCGATATGGCAGACAAATTGAACATGGAGCGGTGTTGATTTAACGGATCCGCAATCCGGTTTTCAAATCACACTGGTATCACTATGCGGAAGCATAATTTAAATGTTTTTTCTGACCGTTTTGATTATTTTTTGAGAGTGGGTTCAACTGAGCGACAAAACTACACCCTGGAGATAGGTCAGTTTTTGCACCTGGGCGTGTTGTTTAAATCCTTTCGAAAGGAAAAGATTGCGATACACGTCATTCATATAAACCACAAAAATCTTTCTTGGTGATCGATCATAGCTATCCATAATATTGTCTACAACCTTCTTCATTACATTCTCTTTGAAAGGGTTGAAGAAAACAAAAACGGTTGTATCATCTGATATAGCAAGATCCTGTGCACGTTTGTTTACGAGGTCATAACTTATGTTCCTGTTGTAGAATTTACAGATACGGATATTTTCCTGCGCAGCCTCAATGTATTCGTAAATGATATCAACGCCTGTAAGTTTCGTGAATCCATATGCCATTGCAACTGCGAGTGTGCGTCCCTTGCCGCATCCAAAGTCAATGATCCGTCCTTTTGAAGCTCCGGCTGGTAAAGAATCCATCAGCTTCTCAAGAATATAATAGCTGGAAGGCTGGTATGCTTCCGCATCTTTAAGATCCTTGTGTTCAATATCGTATTCCCAGAGTTGTTCTGTGCCTGTTGTATCAATGCCATATTTTTTCTCACCAATTATTTCATGATAGATGGTGAAAGCCGCAAGCCTGAAATGCCAGTTTTGCTGAATAAATCTGAAGTACTTAAAATATTTTCTGAATGACATTTTATCTGGCTGCATAGAATTAGGAAAGACGGAAATCGATTACTCTTAACTGAAGTTTTGTTTCGTTCTTCCACACGTTTTCTTCAAGCGTGAAAGCAATATCGACTGGATGTCTGTATTGCAGCAATGAAAATTTTTCTGCCAGATTGAAACCTATCCCTTCAAATACGTAGTCGTCCTGTCGTATCGAGAATTTTACATGATTGTCTTTTACGATCTTTGAATAACCTGTATCAAGAACATTTTTTACAATAAACACCGGCCTGGTATTTTCAGGTCCGAAGGGTTCCATCTGGCTGATGATTGAATAGAATGTTTGTGTAAGTTCTTTGAGACTTACTTCAGCATCGATGATGATCTCGGGAGTGAGCATTTCAGGTTTGATGGTAGCGGAAACTACTTCTTCGAATTTTGACCGGAATGCATCGATCTGATCGATCTGTAAGGTCATGCCTGCCGCATAAAAATGTCCCCCGTACCCAAGCAGGAATTCTTCACATTGCTGGAGAGCTTCATACACATTGAAGCCGGCAACACTTCTTGCTGAACCGGCTGCGTAATCACCGGATCGTGTCAGGACAATCGTTGGCCGGTAAAAATGATCAATCAGTCTTGAAGCAACAATACCTACAACGCCTTTGTGCCAATCCTGCTTATAAACAACGGTTGATTTTTTTTCTGTGATCAGGGTATCACCGTGAAGCATTTCGAGTGCTTCTTCCGTGATGAGTTTATCGGCTTCTTTGCGTTCTGTGTTATCTGTTTGCAGCAGTTTCCCGAAGGTGATCGCTTCCTGGAGATTTGCTGACAAAAATACCTGTACCGCTTTTTTGGCATCGTCCATTCTTCCTGCAGCATTTACACGTGGAGCGATAAGGAACACCAGATTTGTAAGGAGAAGCTCCTTATCAAACTCGCTCAGCTGTTTCAATGCAAGAATCCCGAGGTTTGGGTTCCTGTTTGCTTTGATCAGGCCATAATAGGCGAGCACACGGTTTTCGCCGGTGATAGGAACAATATCAGCCGCAATTGCCGTTGCAACAAGATCGAGATAACTCAAAGGGATCTCATCGCTAAGTTGCAGCGTTTTTGAAATTGCAGTTATCAGTTTAAATCCCACCCCGCATCCACAGAGCTCTGTGTATGGATAATTGCAGTCTGTTTGTTTGGGATTGAGGATAGCTACTGCATCGGGTATTACGGGACCCGGGTTGTGATGGTCACAAACCACGAAGTCGATACCGAGCGTTTTTGCATAGGCAATCAGATCTACCGATTTGATTCCGCAGTCGAGTGCCACGATCAGTGTAAATCCATTTTCAGCGGCAAAATCGATCCCGGCTTTTGAAATGCCGTAACCTTCCCGATAACGATGCGGTATATAATAATCCAGGTTTTCTTTTTCTGCGATCACGCATAGAAAGCTGAACATACAGGCAACACTGGTAGTTCCGTCAACATCATAATCTCCGAAAACAAGTATTTTTTCTTTGCTGTTCACTGCATGCAGAATGCGGTCAATTGCTTTTTGCATATCCTTCATGAGCCAGGGATCATGAAGTGCTGATAGCTCGGGGCGGAAAAAAGCACGTGCACCGTCGAAAGTATCAATTCCCCTTTGCTCAAGGATGCGGCAAAGCACGGGATGAATTTTCAGCTCCTCCTGCAAACGGGCCGCCTTTCCAGGATCGCCATTTATAATGTTCCATCTTTTCTTCATAGTAAGGTCCGGATCACTAGTAATTGCGATCCGTTGTGTAGCGAACCAGTTCTTCCAGTCCCTTCTTTACTTCTACATTATCAAATTCGTTCAGTAATGCGAGAGCGGCATCCCGGTACTCAAACATTTTTTTTTCTGCGTAGGCTATGCCCCCATGGTCACGCACACGGTCAATCACTTCGCGCACCTTTGCCTGATCCTTGTTCTGGTTCTTAATAATATAGATCATTTTGCGCCTGGTGGTGCTGTCGATATTATTGAGCGTGTATATTAGTGGTAGGGTGAGTTTTTTTTCCTTGATGTCATTTCCGGTTGGTTTACCTACATCGGCAGAACCGTAATCGAAAAGATCGTCTTTTATCTGGAAAGCCATACCGACATTTTCCCCGAAAAGCCTGATCTTTTCCGCAATGGTTTCATCCTGGGACGTAGAGTAGGCTCCTGCTGAACAGGCAGCAGCCAGCAGGGAAGCAGTTTTATTTCTGATGATCTCGTAATAAATCCCCTCATTCAGATTTAATGACCTGGCTTTTTCGATCTGAAGTAACTCGCCCTCGCTCATCAGTCTTACAGCATTTGAAAGTATCTGCAGGATGCGAAAATCATTATGGTCGAGCGATAGTAAGAGACCCTTTGCAAGAAGATAATCACCAACCAGTACAGAGATTTTCGTCTTCCATAAAGAATATGTAGAAAAAAATCCACGACGCTCCAAAGATTCATCGACAACATCATCATGTACAAGAGTGGCAGTATGTAAAAGTTCAACGAGGGAAGCTGCGCGATGCGTTGATTCATTGACTGTTCCGCAGAGTTTGGCTGAAAGGAAAACGAACATGGGCCTCAGTTGTTTGCCCTTTCTGTTCACAATAAACTGCATTATACGGTCAAGAAGGGGAACCTGACTTTTGACTGCCTCTTTAAACTTCTTCTCAAAAACTGGTAACTCTTCAGATAATAGCGACTGTGATAACTTCATGGAACGAAAATGGTAAGGCAAATTAATCTAATTATAAGTTAATTTTTAATGCAACTTTTTGTGTCTCTAAGGTGTCTGGATTTGATGAAACATATTAATAATCAACACTAAGCTGTTTAAAAAAATTTGTTAATTAGGTTCTAATAGATATTTTTGCACAAATTAATGCATTTCGCATTCTCAATCCTTCACATAAAATTTAGTTATGGCAAG
>JBEVNF010000215.1:0-8672 GCA_040508255.1 Flavitalea sp. | reverse complement strand
GTCCATCGACGGCCCTGTTTTATTATTGTGACGATCTGGTTGTGATGAGCGGTGTCAAGGTCGCTGAGCCTGACAGCCCCGATGGAAGTGGTTTCCACTGTGACGCATCAAACAAGCCATTCTTACTGTTCTCCTTCTTTCGTGCCGGCATATTTGTATTGTAAAAAATCTTCCACGGCAAATTATTCCGATCCATATAGGCTATTCTGTTTGCCATCAGGTTCGCAACTTCTATCTCCAGTTTATTTGATAGTGCCAGATCGGAATTTTTTATTCTCCATTTATAGGCAGGTCCGATAGATGCTCCAAGACTCCTTCCATTCAGAAAAACTTCAGCAGTATGATAAACTTTATCGAGAGTCAATTCCCAGTATAACCCGGATTGCACATCTTTATTTGCAAAAACAGGCCTTTCAAAATTCAGACTATACTTTGCCAAACCAGAAAAATTATTTGCTGCGGTGTCGTTAAGCGCGTTCCACGGAACCAGCGATTCAATGGTTCTTGATTGTGGTAAGGAAGGCCCCCCTTCAAGAAATTCAAGTTGCCATTTCCCTGACAGTATAGTTGGTGCAGCTTGCTTATCATAAGTGCTAAAAGGGTCGGCTGTTATCGCCCTGGCACTAACCTGTAACAGCATTGATTCGCCTGGCTGCAGTTTAAGATAAGTCTCATGTTGATTATCCTCACCCAACCTGGTACTAAGCATTCCTTTCTCTCCATTCATTGGGTTAAACGCTGCAACGCAGGCGCGCTCCGTTACTGCTGATAGATTGATCCATCCATTAAATTCATTTTCACCATTGTTGCTGATGAAGTAAAGTGTGCCTTGCTGATTTTTTTTCCGGACAAACGAGAGCTTGTTTTCATGAAGAGTTTCCTTTCTCACTTTGCAGGCACGAAGCAATGCGCCTGCATCTTCTGATACTATAAAGAAGCCTCTGCCAACAGGTGCACGGGAGGTAAGTCCATCAACAGAAAATCTCAACAATTTTTTCAGACTGTCAAGTTTCGATTGTCTGTTTGTACGATCTGCAAAACCAGGTACTTCATTTGCCACGTCTTTGTAAACAGCAATGGTTGCCCCTTGTCTGGCAAGCGCAACGAGTTTGCCCAGATCCGCTGCTTCAAGATATTTGTTGCCCGGTAAAAGGATCACCTGGTATTTATTTCCGGAGCTGACGATGCCCTTATCATAACTGAATCTCTGAAGCTGTCTCGATGAAAAGAAATCAAACTGGTAATCGTTCTCCAGCATCCATTCGGATAATTTTTTGAAATCTGTTTCTTCAAAATTATGCTCCATCCCATCAAAATGCTGCAGCATGGCCTTTCCCGTTTTCGCATATTGGTCGGCGATAGGATAATAAACAAGAATATCATTGTCAGGTTTGCTGGTCTGTAGGAATGATTGAGTGCGTGTAATATATTTGTTGAGCACATCAAAATGCTTCCACATAGGGTTTGTGGGCTGAAAATGCACCGCTGCATAAAACAACCATCCCGGCCAGGGAGCATCGGCCGGGGAATAGGCGGTTCCATGATAGAAGATATGATTCACACCGCCAAGGAAAAACAGATCAACGGCCTTTCTCACATCTTTCCAGTCGCTAAGAAAATGTTCGTTCAGCCAGGTAGCGGCCTCAGCAGAGACGAGCTTTTTTCCACTCACATTTCCAGCTGAGCTTGCAAATTTGAAACGAAGAATATCATTGCCTTCTGTTTCAGGGATATCAACAACAGAATACAGGTCAAGCGTGTTTGCAGGAGAACCATGCGATTGATTGCGCACCATCGCACCTCTTGCTGTTGCCCATTTTTTCCAGTTGATGGTGAAATGTTCAAGTAACAACTCATCGATCACCGCGCGGTAATCATAAAGCACCTGGGAATTTTTTTCAGGTGAATCAAGTCCAAACAAGGCGGGAAGATGATCTTCCAGTTTGTACTTCTTTCGTGTTTTGAATTCTGATAAGAATGAGGCTGTCCAGTTTGATTGCCCGCGTGCATCATCAACTTCATATGAATCATTGAAAAAAGATCTTATGCCACTTACATCATAACCCCTGAATGCATTGTCAAAATGTTTCAGGTAATTTTTTGTTGCTGTTGGTGAGAAGTGATCAATTGCATAGCCTTCTCCGCCTGGTGCAGCACGTTCAACAATTTTTCCATGAAGACCTGTGAAGAGCGCGATGATGGTAGTGGACTTGTTACGATTCCTCCAGTTGAGTTTCCCATTACTGTCAATCTTTGAAGAGATATTTTCTGCCAAACCATTTTCAGGATAGGCCATTATCATTATGGGATAAAGATCTTCAGAGTATTGAATCTGATCTATTGAGATTGACTGCTGGTCCTTATTTGCAAGCAGGGGCTTTTTAACGTCCTTAAGATCAAGTGATTTTCCATTTGCAGTTCTTACAAATCCTTCCTGGTGAAGAATGATTTTTTCTTTGAGTGATTCACCTGCTGAGAGGTTATATGTCTTATAATAAATAGAATGACTCGCATCTTTATCTGCGATCCATGGTCCGCCAAAGGGCCATCCGGTTCCGTTTGCAAGATCGACTCCAAGACCCAGTTGTTTTGATTGTTTCAATGTATATCCAAGCATCTCCATCCATCCTTTCGAAAGGAATGGAAGAAACTCTTTTTCATGACCCATTGCACCATAGATAGGTGTTAGTTCCACACCACCAATCCCTGCTCTTTGATATGCCCCGAGGTTTTTTGCAAGATCAGCTTTGTTAACAGCGCTTCCCTGCCACCACCATCTTGTCCATGGTTTCATGGTGTTGTTAACGACCGGCCAGTTAAGTTGTGCAAATAAAGCGTTGCTGGTTAAGAAAGAGAAAAGAAGGAAGATGACAGATCTGGACTTCATGGCAAACAGTTATGTAAAGCCGATTCTTTTATAAAACGGCTTCCTGATAAACAATTCACCAAATATAACTATTGAGCCATTGCGGTTTCCCAATTTTTGAGATAGGCTGACCAGGCTGTTGTACAATTTTCGAAGCATTCGAATTCGGGTACAAGGCCGACATGCGTAAACACAACTTTTGTTTTGTCTCCTTCCCTGCTAATATCAAATCGAATTGTTGTTCCGATCCATTCTGATTTGTCTTTCAGAAAGTCGAGCTTGCTGTCAGTGATCTGCCACGCGATCGATTTATCTTGTTCGAATTCAATAAGTTTATGTTTGGAATAATGCATGCCACCACCTGCATCAAATGAAAATTCGTCACTAAGAATATCTGATTCGCCTGTGATTGTTTCGCCGTGAATGCCTGTCCACCAGTTGCGGACGTTCTTTAGCTTATTAAAAACTTCGGAGGGTGACTGATCAACAAGTATCGTTTTTGAAAAACTTTGTTGCATAGAAAGTTTATTTGAGAGATAAAACTATGCAATGATGTTGATAAGGAAAGGTGGGTCGAAAGACCAAAACAATGGGTAGTTTGGACAAGAAATCAAAAGGTCCCTTCGTGCAACCGAAGGGACCTTTTTTGAACCACTATTTCCAACCACCTCCAAGTGATCTGTACAGATCAACCTTGGCACTTAATTCCTGCCTGGTAAGCGAAGCGAGTTCAAGCTCACTTTGCAAAACATTTGATTGCGCGGTGATCACTTCAAGATAGTTTGCCATGCCTGAGCTGAACAGCTGACGGGCATTGCTTGTAGCCTGTTGTAAAAGCACCACACGATTTTGTACTATATCCTGTTGTGTATGTAATTTTTCAATTTTCACGAGTGCATCAGACACTTCTCCTACTGCAACGAGTACGGTTCTCCTGAATTCAATCACAGACTGATCGCGGCGAATTTTTGCCACTTCATAATCTGTTTTCAATTGTTTCTTTTGCAATACAGGTTGTAACACGCTTCCCGCAACTACTCCAAATAATGAGGCAGGTATATTGAACCAGTTGCTTGCCTTGAAGGAGTTCAGTCCGCCAGAGGCAGTGATTCTCAACGCAGGGTACATATTTGCACGCGTAATACCAACCTGTGCATTTGCAATATTCAGTGCGAGCTCCTGTGAGCGAACATCCGGACGACGGCTCAGCAGTGCTGAAGGAACGCCTGCATTAAGAGTGTCCGATAATTTTGCTTTTGCAAGGATAGTTTCACGATGCACATCGCCCGGAATTTCTGCAGACAGTATTTTAAGCGCGTTTTCCTGCAACACGATATCTCTTTCAATACCGGGAACCAAAGCAGTAGCTGTGTTTTGCTGTGCTTCTGCCTGTTGAACAGCGAGCAGGGTGACCTGTCCGGAGTTGTATTGGAAACGCATGATGCGAAGTGTGCTGTCACTTAAGGTGATATTCTTTTTCGCAATCTCAAGCTGTGCATCAAGCATCAGCAGATTATAATAGATCTGGGAGATACTTGAAACGAGATTGGTCTGAATTGCTTTTTTTACTTCAGAAGATTGCAGGTAAGCCGCCAGCGCAGCGGACTTGCGACGTTTAACTTTTCCCCAGATATCTGCTTCCCACGATAGTGCTGCGTTAGCGCTGAAGTCCTCGATATGTTTTGTTCCGAGGAACTGGCTCGCGCTAAGACCATTCAGACTGTTATCAGAAGGGCGGTTTGAACTACCGGCAACCTGCACACTCAGATCAGGAGCATAACCCCACCTTGATTGCTTCAGTAAGAGTTGCGCTGTCTCAATATTTTTGATTGCGATCTGCATATCAAAGTTGCGGGCAATGGCAGAATCTATCAATGTCTGCAATACCGGGTCACTAAAGAAGTTTTTCCATGGAAGATCTGCAATTGAAGAAGAAGTATCTGCAGTTGAATCATATGCTGCTGAGCCGGCAGCGTATGATCCATTGGCAATTGTTGTTGCGGTATCTGTTGTTTCAGAATTTCCGCTCCGGAATGCAACAGGCACTGTGGCCGTTGCTTTCGCGGATTCTTTTGCTGTGTTACAGGCCGCCAGAACAAGCAGGCTCGCAGCAATTATTATCGGATAAGTAAGTTTCATTTTAATTGTATTAATGTGTTCGGATCGCTTTATGCCAATGCAGGCTGATGATTTTTATCCTGTTGTTTTGCCTTGCGTTCAGCAGGTCCTTTTTTCCCTGTAACCCTTTCCTGAATGTGTTGAAACACTACAAACAGGACAGGAATAATAAGAACCCCAAGCACAACACCGGTGATCATACCGCCCGCGGCACCAATACTGATGGAGTGGTTACCCTGGGCCGATGGGCCTGTTGCGCTCATCATAGGAACCAGGCCGGCAACAAATGCAAGTGAAGTCATGATGATCGGTCTCAGACGAAGCTTTGCCGCTTCGAGTGCTGATGCCACAAGTGTTTTGCCCGCTCTTCTTCTCTGAACCGCGAACTCAACGATCAGGATCGCATTTTTTGCAAGCAGACCAATCAGCATCACAAGGGCCACCTGCACATAGATGTTGTTTTCAATTCCTGTAAGACCAATTGCTGCAAATACTCCAAATACACCAACAGGGATTGAAAGAATAACAGACAATGGCAGTATATAACTTTCATATTGCGCTGATAGCAGGAAGTATACAAACAACAGACATAAAGAAAAGATGATCACTGACTGTCCGCCGGATGAAATTTCTTCTCTTGTTAAACCAGAGAACTCAAATGAATATCCTTCAGGTAATTTCTGAGCGGCTACTTCTTCAACGGCACGGATCGCATCACCGGAGCTGAATCCCGGTTTTGGTATCGCATTAACCCCGATTGAATTAAACAGATTATATCTTGAAACAGTTTCAGGACCAAACACGCGTTTCAGTTTTACAAGTGTATTGATCGGAACCATTTCACCGGTGCGGTTTTTCACAAACACACCATCCAGTGTGGTTGGTTCATTTCTGGATTCAGTCTGCGCCTGTACCATTACACGATAGTATTTACCGAACCTGTTGAAATCAGAAGCTTGTGAACTACCATAGTAAACCTGCATGGTCTGGAGAATATCTTTCACACTTACGCCAAGTTGCTCAGCCTTTACTTCATCTACCTCAAGATCAAGTTGCGGATAATCTGATTTGAAGGAAGTGAATGCAACAGCGATCTCTTTTCTCTTCATCAACTCCATCAGGAAGTTATTGGCTATGCCGCTGAATTTGTCAAGCTTGCCGCCGGTTTTATCCTGTAATACAAGTTCAAGACCATCAACATTGCTGAACCCTGGTACAGTTGGGAACGTGAATACAAAAAAGTTTCCCTCTCTGACCTCTGCCAGTTTACCGCGGATCTGGTTCATGATCTCATTGATGTCTTTCACTTTTCCTCTTTCTTCCGAAGGTTTCAACAACACGAATAGTACTGCTCCCGAGGGTGTGGATGATTGGGTAAGTATGTTGAATCCTGAAAGACCCATCAGGGTTTTGTTTGATTCAATACCACGGAGCGCGTCTTCTGTTTTCTTTACAACTTCGGTCGTGCGTTGCAGTGAGGCTCCGGCTGGCATTGAAAGTGAGATAGCAATAAAGCCCTGGTCTTCACTTGGAATAAAACCTGTTTTAGTTTTAGATACCATCCACGCAGTACTTGCTATGATTAAAGCAAGACCGGCAAAGCTTACCCATTTGTGTCTTACAAGAAAGCGTAAGCTTCCGAGATAACGATTTGAAAGTGCATTAAATGAGGCATTGAATGCTGCAAAGAAGCGCTCTTTAAATCCTGTTTTATACTTCGCATGATAGTTAGCTTCAGTTACCTTTCCGTTATTGCGTTTGGCAACACCATTGCCTGGCGTAGCAGAACCTGTGTAACTGTAGGTGCCTGCTTCAGCTGTTTCAGGAATTTCGTTTTCATCATGGGCGTGTTTGTTTTTGAGTAGCAGGGCTGTAAGCGCGGGACTTAACGTAAGCGCGTTAATAGCTGAGATAACGATCGCAATAGCGAGTGTGAAAGCAAACTGCCTGTAAAACACACCGGTTGATCCTTCCATAAAACCTACCGGCAGGAACACAGCACTCATCACAAGTGTAATGGATATGATGGCGCCAGTGATCTCATGCATGGCCGATAGCGTGGCATTCTTTGGTGTTAGTTGCTGGTTCTCCATTTTCGCGTGTACTGCTTCCACTACAACGATTGCATCATCCACTACGATACCGATCGCAAGTACCAGTGCAAAGAGTGTGAGCAGGTTGATCGAGAATCCAAACAACTGCATAAAAAAGAACGTACCGATGATGGCGACGGGCACTGCGATAGCGGGGATCAACGTTGATCTGAAATCCTGCAAAAACAGGAACACAACTATAAACACAAGGATGAATGCTTCCACCAGTGTATGTATTACCTGGTCGATCGATTGATCAAGTGAATTCTTTGTGTTGTAAAGGATCAGGTAGTTCACTCCTTTCGGAAAATTCTTTGATGCCTTCTTCATCAGCTTGTCGATAGCGATCTGGATCTCACTGCTGTTTGATCCTGATAGCTGCATCGACGCAATGTTAACACCCGGTTTACCATTAACACGGGTATAGTTTCCATAGGTGTACGCGCCAAATTCGATCTTCGCTACATCTTTCAATCTCAGCATCGATCCGTCAGGGTTTGAGCGGATGATGATATTTTCATAATCGAGTGGCTGATTCAGTTTTCCTTTGTACTTGATCACATACTCAAACGCTTCATTGCTGCTTTCACCGAATTTACCCGGCGCAGCTTCCAGGTTTTTATCCCTGATAGATCCCAACACTTCGTTTGGTGTAAGATTGTAGGCGGCCATCTGCGATGGGTTCAGCCATACGCGCATTGAATAATCTTTGTTACCACCAAATATGATAGATTGCCCTACGCCGGGAATACGCTTGATCTCAGGAATGATATTGATCTGTGCGTAGTTGGCAAGAAATGTCTGGTCAAAGTTCTTTTCATCTTCTGCATACAGGTCAACCACCATCAACAAACTGTTTTGTTGTTTGGAAGTGGTGATACCTGCCTGTACTACTTCCGCCGGTAACTGGCTTGTGGCCTGCGATACACGGTTCTGTACGTTGACTGCTGCCTGGTCGGGATTGGTGCCAAGCTTAAAATAGATAGTGATAACCAATGAGCCATCATTGCTCGCAGTTGAGCTCATATAACTCATGCTCTCTACCCCGTTGATGCTTTCTTCCAGTGAAGGAGCAACTGAGCGGAGAACTGTTTCAGCATTTGCGCCCGGGTAGAAAGCCGTTACCTGTACCGCTGGTGGCGCGATGTCAGGAAACTGCTCCAGCGGGAGCCTTGTTAAACCGATGATACCAAGTATCACCAGCAATATCGAAATGACCGTTGCCATCACCGGTCGTTCTATGAATTTCTTAAACATGATAGTTGTGTTTGCTAAGTGTAATGGATGTGGTTGAAAATTATTCTGCAGGATCCGCCGGCAGAACTTTTTTTCGGTTGTGGGTTGCGTTGGTTTTCTTTGGTTTGTTGTGGCAAGGAGGTGCCGTTTCCCGGTAGCTGTATTTTGCTACCGGGATCGGTTATGATAAAAGAGCCTCAGGGATTATTTTTTGTTATCAGCGAGCGTGAGTCCCGCAGTGTTCTTTGGTGCTTCAGGCTTGATAACAAGATCTTCAGAAAGATTATCAAGACCAGAGATCACGATCCTGTCTCCAGCTTTGATACCCGATTCAACGATGTAATCATTGCCACTTTTAC
>JBEVNF010000207.1:0-6188 GCA_040508255.1 Flavitalea sp. | reverse complement strand
ACTATCAACAGTGCAAACAAAACGGACCTGAGCAGTCCCACCGCGCCGATACTGATAACTTCCGGGTAATGAAGTGAAAATGCATTCAGAATTGCATAAACAAAATAAGGCAGCAGGTAAACAGTAAGTGTATTTGTTCCGGCAGGCTTTATGATATCGAACCAGGCAGCTTTCCCTTTCACATCCACCAGCCAGTAAATTATAGCAAACACAGCATAAGTGATGGCTGTACAGATCAATACCCATGATGGTGTTGCCTGTATTTTAGAAATGCCATGCAGCGGTCTTAAACCAAAACCCGCAGCACAGAACAATCCGCTTAACGCAAGCAGGATTCCGATCACCCTCCTGGTGTTTTCCCTATACTTCATAAATATTATAGAGCCGATGGCGCCACCTGCAACAAAAGCAGGCATTGCGCCTTCGCCAAAAGGAGAAAGAATGGTTCGTAATAAAGAAGCATTGGTCAATAATTCAGCATGATTTGCAATGTTGATTCCCAGGCAACCAAGCCAGAAGATGATCATCAATAAGAGACTATGGCCCAGAAACAGAAAGGCAAGTGAACCTGCGAGATAAGCCCAGCCAATCAATCCAAGTATTCCCCACCATGAAGTAGTAAAATGTTCAGAACCATTCTCACCTCCCCTGTATATGATTAACATTATAAGCAATACAAGGGCACCGATGGTCCGAAGTGCAATTCTTAAAGTCTTGCTGATTGACTTCGGATAGCTGTTCCATATCAGGATAAAACAAAGACAGGATAACGGAAACCAGATCCAGCGCGGAATGCCGGTTGCTTCAGCATTGATAGTCTCTCCGTTTACAAGAAACACTCCCATTACTATCAATGCAAATGCGCGGGATAAAATATGTATGAAGATTTGCTGCGTTGTTTCTCCTTTGGCCCGACGGCTTGCAACTGCAAATGGTGTTGACATACCAACGATCACAAGAAATGCAGGGAACACAACATCGGCAAGACCCATTCCATCTTCTTTAGCCGCGGTATGCTCCAGCCATAATGGAATATCGTGCAACGACCAGAGATCATTCACGAAAATCATGAGCAGCATGGTGAGTGCACGAAGCACATCGATGGAGGCAACTCTTGGCATACTGTAATATACGGATTACAGACATGCAGAGAGGACTAGTCCTCTCTGCTTCCGTCGTCTGCCATTCTCACCATCTTCGGTGTAAACTTCGCAACCACATCTACAAGCTCTGTCTGCAACGACATCACCTTGTTGATATCTTTATATGCAAGAGGTGCTTCATCACGGCCGCCACCTATAAGCATAACATTGTGATCGTTCAGCATTGCTTTCATCTCCTGCGCAGTAATGCTTTGGATCGCCTTTGTACGGCTCATCTGACGGCCTGCGCCGTGTGATGCTGAGTTGATAGAGTTGGATTCACCTTTTCCGCGCACAAGAAATCCTGGTGCGGTCATGCTTCCCGGAATAATTCCCATCATACCTTTGGCTGCAGGCGTTGCACCCTTTCTATGAACCAGCACATCTTCACCGTTCCATTTTTCTTTCCAGGCAAAGTTGTGATGGTTCTCAATCTTTGCTATCACGTTTGCTCCAATCGCTTTCGTTAGCTTGTTATGTATAATCTCGTGACAGGCAGATGCATAATCTCCTGCGAGGTTCATGGCAAGCCAGTATTCCTGTCCTGCTTCTGAATCCAGATCCAGGTAAGCAAGATTCACCGCTTCGCGTGGAAGACGGCAAAGTTCTTTTGCAAGACGTGTGTAATGTCCGGCCACAGTTGCGCCGAATCCACGTGAACCGGAGTGCGTAAGCAATGCAAGATATTTGCCTGTTTTTAAACCGGTACCTTCATCATCCTTTTCAACTTCAATCATACCCCATTCAACGAAGTGGTTACCTCCGCCGGAAGAACCAAGTTGCGCGGCGGCTTTGTCGTGCAGGCCAGCAATGAACTTCGACATTTTAAAGTTCGGGTCTTCAAGAACCGCATGATCTGATTTTTCTCTTCCTTTGAATCCATGACCCGCGCCAAATTTGGTATGGGCGATCAGTTCTCTTTTGTACTGTGATTCGTTTGCAAGAAAATGATCAAAAGGAATATCAAACACTGATAGCGCCATACGGCAACCGATATCTACACCAACACCATAAGGTATGATCGCATTCTTAGTGGCAAGTACACCACCAATAGGTAAACCATAACCCTGGTGCGCATCCGGCATCAATGCACCTGCAACTGTTACCGGTAAACGCATCGCTACATTCATTTGCGATTTTGCACCATCTTCAATGTAGTCAGTACCATAAACAGCATATTCACCTGCAGTTTCTTTTAATGGGATCGTATCTTCCTTTATTGCTTTTGCTTCCTCAATCATCAGTTTTGCCAATGGTTCAAGGATCTCATCGTCGAGACAATTTTCAGGGTATTCGATCACTTTGGTAAGTATCGCAACGATCTCTTCTTTTGTAAAATGATCAAGTTGGTTATCAGCGATCTTTAACGCTGTACCCATGATCTTTCCTTCTTCGTAACCGATGTGTTTAAGATCAGCACCGGTGATAATTCTTTTCATGATTGTTTTTATTAAGCATCCCGCGGTATTACGGGATGCTGATTCATACTTGTGTGAAACATATCGCATTGCCTGAAATGCCGGAACAGTGTTTCATTGCTGCTATGCAAATATGGCTGCAGCACTGCGCGACTGACCTGCGTAGGTGAATCAAATCTGAAAATTTATTGTCAGATATTGTTTGTCAAGGTGTTATGCCAATAAATTATTGGTCAAAGCTCTGGAAAATTATAACCTGCGCAGATGTATTGCGTAGACCAGGTTCAACTTGTATCTTCAATCTCAAACATTACCTGGAATAGACGCATAAGATCCGGGAAAACTGAACCGATGGCTGTAAATAAACTTGCGCTCATACGATACAAGGCAATTAATGACTGCCTCCGCAACCGATATAGAAGATGGACGCTTGAAGATCTCATCGAAAAGGTAGGAGATGTGCTGTATGAATCGGAAGGTATCGCTTCAGGTGTCAGCCGTAGAACCATTCAGGCAGATATTCAGTTCATGCGCAGTGACAAGGCCGGATATAATGCGCCGATTGTAGTGGTGGAGAAAAAGTACTATAGTTATAGCGATCATGAATATAGCATAACCAATGCCCCGATCACTGAAGCAGATATTTTGCGTATGCGTGAAGTTGTTGGCGTTCTTAAGCAGTTCAACACCTTTAACTATTTTGGCGAGATGAGTGAAATGATAGCGATGCTTGAAAACAATCTGAACCGGTCAATCAGCGATGAACCCAATGTGATACAGTTTGAAGATAACAGGTTGCTGAAAGGGATAGAATATATCGGTCCGGTATATCATGCAATAGCCAATAAAAAATCGTTATTAATAGAGTACAAATCTTTCAGGGCAACAAATTCAGCACAACAAATTTATTATCCATACCTGTTAAAGGAATTCAGGAACAGGTGGTTTCTTTTAACAAAAGCAAAGAAGGGAAAGACGCTGTTGACGCTGGCTTTGGACAGGATCATAGACGTCCAGGAATTACCGCAGGAAAAGTTTGTCGCTTACGAGGGAATAGACTTCGACAGGTATTTCAGCGATCTGATAGGTGTCACCAAAAATGAAAAGGATCGGGCGAGAAAAGTTTTGTTGCAGTTCGATGCGAGAACCTCGCCGTATGTCATAACCAAGCCTTTGCACCATTCACAACAGGTAATGAAAGAAGATGAATCCGGAACAATTATCCGGATTGACGTGGTGCTCAACTTTGAACTCGAACGTGAAATATTGGGCTTCGGAGAATGTGTGAAAGTGCTATCGCCCCGGGATCTTGCGGGAAGAATAAATGCACGTATCAGGCGAATGGCAAGGGCTATTGGTGATTCCGGTGCTACTGCTTCAGAAAGCTGAATTACAAGCTTTCTGAAGCATCTGTTGTTATTTAAACAATCCCGGATTCAACATGCCTGAAGCACCCGCCAGGTAATTGCCGCTGTGTGCATTATTTCTGAGTTGAGCAGTTTCTTTTTCATCAGCAATCTCAACTGAAGCTTCCCCACCAAACTGTGTTGCAGAAATCTGCACCGAACGGCCATTTTCAGTGATCATGGTTTTCAGGAACTTAAGAAAAGATGCTCTTTTTATATTGATTGTTTTCATGTTTGATTTTTTAAAGTGTGAATGAATCAGTTGGCAAGAAACTCTATCTCGATATGATCCTCTCCTGCAAAAGGATCATTGTTCACTGCACGTTCTGATTGATATCCGGTTACATGTGTGCAAACAGAACCCGGCAAAGAATGCAGGATAAAGTTTGCTGTTGCTTCATTCGGCGCAACAATAATTCCTCTTTCAGTTCCGAGTTTGCATAATTCCTGCACACCTGCGAGGTTAACCGCATCCGGTGTTGCATCACCAATGCAGATCAGGATATCGATCTGTTGTTCGTCGATCAGTGTAGCGAGTTGACGGTATCCACCAAAGGTGTGTACATCAAGATGTACAACATGAGTGTTTAATGTTCCTTCAAGAACACCAGCAGTTGCATTGTTAGCAATGATGGTGTGCGATGAAAGGTTCTTGCGGTTGAAGTAGGACCATTCAACCAGTCTTGTGCGATCAGCATCGTATGAAACGATTGCGATCCTTTTGTTCATCATTTGATTTTGTTTCAGCATATTGATTTTTATTAAGGGTTGAGATCAAAGTTTACAAGGGATATGGACAAACGACAAAGCCCGCACAATGGCAGGCAAGTAAATCGTTATATAATTTTTTCGTAAAAGCTCTAAAGAATTCTCACCTGTTTACCTGCGCCAAGCGCTTCGGCAACAAGACTGAGATCATTATTTTCCGGAGATGCAACAAGTACCAGCTGAATCGACTGGTCTGCAATAATTGAACCGTAATCTTCTACAAGTTCAGCTTCGGGATAATGCGCTTTCGCAAATTGATTGGTCGAAGTATTTTTCGCGAGCACTTTTGTCAGCCTGAATCCATCTACCAGGCTAAAATCATTTGACAAGGACGGAACCGTTGAATTTCCACATTCGATCAATCCTACATTCTTTATTGCTTCCATAACCTCTGTTTAATTTTATTCAACAAGGCAAAAGTAATCAAAGTTGTTTAAACGTTTAAACGCATGGCATTATTTTGGCATTAATAAGTGTTAAAGTTGGAGTTGTGTTATGCTAATCCACTGATTAATAGATAGAAAAGTTAGCTTTGATAACAATAAGTTTACATCCGCAATGCAGAAAAAAACTTCTTTGAAAGATATAGCCGCGAAGGTAGGGGTATCAACCGCTCTGGTTTCCTATGTGCTGAATAATAAGAAAGAGGGGAGGATCAGGAAGGAAGTAGCACAAAAGATCAAGGATATAGCTGCCAAACTGAACTATCGTCCAAATCAGATTGCAAGAAGTCTCAAAACAAATCAGACAAATACAATCGGGCTTATACTGGCGGATATTTCAAATCCATTTTCTTCAGGGCTTGCCAGGGTTATTGAAGATGAAGCTAACAGCCATGGATATACGGTGATCTTTGGAAGTTCGGATGAAAAGTCAGTAAAGAGTTCAAAGCTTATCGAAACTTTACTGAACAGGCAGGTGGATGGTTTGATCATATCACCTCCGGCAGGTTCTGAAGCACAGATCCTAAACCTGAAAAAGCAAAAAGTTCCTTTTGTATTGCTGGATAGATATTTCCCTGATATTCCTACCAATCATGTGAGTCTGAATAATTATGCCGCCTCCTTCGAAGCAGTGCAGCACTTTATCGAAATAGGAAGAAAAAGAATCGCGCTGATCAATTATGAAACTTCATTGTTCAATCTTAATGAACGTGAAACAGGTTACAAAGCGGCTCTGAAACAGGCGGGGATTGAACCCGATCCGAAATGGATGCAAAGGGTCAGTATTACAAATGATCAGGCTGAAATAGAAGCCGCGGTAGAAAGGGTTTTGGAAGAACCTGGAAAGGCCGATGCTATTTTGTTTGGCTCAAACAGAATTGCTGCCGGTGCATTAAAGTATATCAATTCATTACAACTAAAAGTGCCGGAAGATCTTTGCCTTATTGGTTTTGATGAAACAGAGATCTTCGATTTTTTTCATGCACCACTCAGTTATGTAAAACAGCCCGT
>JBEVNF010000203.1:0-4383 GCA_040508255.1 Flavitalea sp. | reverse complement strand
ACAGCGGAAAAGAGATAACACTGGCCGGATGGGTGCAAACAATCCGGAAATTTGGCAGTATCACCTTTGTTGACCTGCGTGACCGTTACGGCATAACCCAGCTTTTGATTGGCGAAGATCTGAATACCCAGCTTGATCAACAGCCCCTGGGTCGTGAGTTTGTAATACAGGCAAAAGGAGTTGTTTCAGAGCGCAGTAATAAGAATTCAAATATTCCTACGGGTGATATCGAGATCAAAGTAAAGTCTTTTACTATTCTCAATAAATCAGCGGTACCTCCATTCACCATTCAGGATGATACGGATGGTGGTGATGATATCCGTATGAAATATCGTTTCCTCGATCTCCGTCGCCAGGCAGTCCGCAAAAACATCGAACTGCGTTATGCAGTGAATCGTGCTGCAAGAAACTATCTTCATCAGAATAGTTTCATGGACATCGAAACACCATTCCTGATAAAATCAACTCCTGAAGGTGCACGTGATTTCGTGGTGCCATCAAGAATGAACCCGGGTCAGTTTTATGCACTTCCGCAATCACCACAAACATTCAAGCAATTGTTGATGGTCAGCGGTTATGACAGATACTACCAGGTTGTAAAATGTTTCCGTGATGAAGATCTCAGGGCTGACCGTCAGCCGGAATTCACACAGATCGATTGTGAAATGAGTTTTGTTGAGCAGAACGATATTCTTGACATGTTTGAAGGAATGGTTAAACATATCTTCAAAGAAGTAAAGAATCTCGATATCACTGAGAAGGTGGAAAGAATGACCTGGGAAGATGCAATGTGGAGATATGGTAATGATAAACCAGATATCCGTTTTGGTATGGAACTTTCGAATCTTAAGTCTGCATTTATGAAAGATCTTAAGATCCAGGCAACCGGTGAGCTCATTAATGGTAATGGCTTTAAGGTTTTTGATGATGCGGAAACTGTGCTTGCCATAGCAGCACCGGGATGCAGCGAATACACACGTAAACAAACAGATGAACTGATTGAGTGGGTTAAACGTCCACAGATCGGGATGTCAGGACTGATCTTTATCAAGTGTAATGCAGACGGTACATTCAAGAGTACCGTTGATAAGTTCTTCACAGAAGATAAACTGAAAGCTATCGCGGCTTCATGTAATGCAAAAGCAGGAGATCTTGTTCTTATACTTGCGGGCAAAGAAGAACGCACACGTAAAGCCATGAGCGAGCTCAGGCTTGAATTGGGTCAGCGTCTTGGTCTTCGTCGCAGTGATGAATATAAATTGCTTTGGGTGCTCGACTTCCCATTGTTTGAGTACAGTGAAGATGATAATCGCTGGGTAGCGAGACACCATCCGTTCACATCACCAAAACCTTCACAGATTGAAGTGATGATCAACAACAGTGAAAAGATCGAAGATGCAGCCAACTATCTCCAGCATCCATATTCAAATATCAAGGCCAATGCTTATGATATGGTATTGAATGGAAATGAGATCGGTGGCGGGTCCATCAGGATCTTCCAGCGTGATCTGCAGGAGAAAATGTTTGCAGCACTTGGTATGGATAAGGAAGAGCAGTTACACAAGTTCGGATTCCTGCTTGGAGCATTTGAATATGGGGCACCTCCACATGGTGGTATCGCGTTTGGTTTCGATCGTCTCTGCGCATTGCTTGGTGGAAGCGAAAGCATCCGTGACTTTATTGCTTTCCCTAAAAACAACAGCGGAAGAGATGTAATGCTTGACGCACCATCAGAGATTGACGCAAAACAATTCGACGAATTACAGATCAGACTGGATCTGAAATAAACAATATTGCAAAGCCGGATTTTTCGGATGCATCGCATGCGAAAGCCGGCTTTCATGTTAACCCCCCGAAAGTACAATGAAGAACCTGGTGATCTATCGTATTCTGGCGTATCTGCTGTTATTTGTAGCAGCATTTTTATCGGCGGGAATCTTCCTGAGTATTCCGGCAGCGCTAATGGCTCCTGCTACCCTGCTTCCTCTGTTCCTTATGAGTTGCATCGTGATCTACACTTACTGTAGCTGGAGATTTCTTGTGCGTGGTATTGATAAGAACATGGTATTGAAGCCATCTCTCCGTGACCTGATCCGTATCAATGGTTATATAACTTTGGTTCTTGCAGGTCTGATGTTATTTCAGATGATAGTGATGCTGACCCAGCCCGGACTGATCAACGAAATCCTTGACCAGTTAAGAGCGGCTCAGCCTGAAGGTGCGGAGATCACCGATGAGATGCTCATTAAATGGACACATTTCATTTTACGTTTTCTCACGGCTTACAGTGCGCTTCTTGTGGTGCATACATTGCTGACACTTCGTATGATAAAACAATACGCGTATGTGTTCGACGAGCCTGCGGATATGTCTGAGTAATTATTTAATTTAAAGGGTATGAATGAACTTCCTGGTCAATGGCGCGTGTTCAAGGGATTCAGTATCGTACAGATGGTGCTGGTTACTTTCTTTTTAGTGGTGTCCATCAGCGGCGCCCTTTCAACTGCCAATGTATTGTGGAGGATGATTGAAAGTGTTTGTTATGGCTTTATGCTGATCTTTCTTTACCAGGGTTTCACAATTCTCAATGACAATTATCCTGACACCGCCTTATCGTTAAGGCAAAAGCGATCATTCAATATATTTTTCCTGATCAATTTTTTGCTGATCGCATTTGTTTTTGCGAAGCTGATCAATCAATGGCGATGGGCAAGGGTACTTATGTTTGAGAACGAACTCACAACCCGTAGCACAGTTCTTGTAGCAACACCTTTATTGATGTCGGTTTTTACTTTTCTCTTACACATCATGTATCTCGCCGGGATGTACAGACTAAGAGTTCTGATCCACCAGAACAGCTCCAAAATCCTGGATGATCTTTAAGCATTAAACACACAACATGAAACCACCACTTGCAGAAAGATTGAGGCCACAGACATTGCAGGACCTGGTTGGACAGGAACATCTTGCAGGTGAAAAGAGTATTCTGCGCACATCCATTGAACAGGGGAAAATACCCTCAATGATATTGTGGGGACCTCCGGGCACGGGAAAAACTACCATCGCAAATATCATCGCTCATTCACTTAATCTTCCTTTTTTTACGCTTAGTGCCATAAGCTCCGGAGTTAAAGATGTACGCGAGGTAATTGAAATAGCAAAGTCAAAAGATCATGCGATCCTGTTTATCGATGAGATTCACAGATTCAATAAAGGTCAGCAGGATGCATTGCTTGGAGCGGTTGAAAAAGGCATCATAACTTTGATTGGTGCTACTACCGAAAATCCGTCTTTTGAAGTTAACAGTGCGTTGTTGAGCAGGTCGCAGGTTTATGTTTTAAAGTCGCTTGACAACAAGGATCTGGTTCGATTGCTGGAAATTGCCATTGCGAAAGACGAGGAGCTGAAGAAATACAGGATTCAATTAAAAGAAACGGAGGCATTGATCAATATTTCCGGTGGTGATGCGAGGAAGCTGCTGAATCTTTTTGAGCTTGTGATCGATACACTCGCCTCACAAGATCCGATTGTGATCACAGACAAGAGTGTGATGGAAATTGCACAACGCCGGATAGTGCTTTATGATAAAAAAGGCGAACAACACTACGACATCATTTCAGCCTTTATCAAATCGATGAGAGGCAGTGATCCCAATGGAGCTGTATATTGGCTTGCAAGGATGATTGAAGCCGGAGAAGATGTAAAGTTCATTGCGCGCCGGATGGTGATCCTTGCAAGTGAAGATATTGGCAATGCAAATCCTACGGCGCTTGTAATGGCAAATACAACCTTTGATGCAGTAACAAAGATCGGTCATCCCGAGTCACGGATCATTCTGTCACAATGTGCAGTTTACCTGGCCAGCTCTCCAAAAAGCAATGCATCTTATATGGCCATAGATGCCGCGCTTGCAATGGTAAGACAACACGGTGACCTGCCTGTACCATTACATTTAAGAAATGCCCCGACAAAACTGATGAAGAATCTTGACTATGGCAAAGAGTATAAATATTCCCATAGTTATGAAAACAATTTTTCCCAGCAGGAATATCTGCCGGAGAAGCTTGCAGGTACAAAAATCTACGAGCCGGGACGGAATTCAAGGGAAGAAGAATTAAGAAAGTATCTGAAGGCATTATGGAAAGAAAAGTATAATTATTAATTTGGCATTTTTAATCCATTATATGCAACCAACATTTGTTCTTAAAGAATTCGAATCACTAACGCCAACCGAACTTTACGCTATCCTTCATTTACGCACAGACGTTTTTGTTGTTGAACAGAACTGTGCATTCCAGGACCTTGATTATAAAGACCAGAAGGCTTATCACCTGATGGGATATATTTACAATAAACTGGCTGCATATACAAGATTATTACCTG
>JBEVNF010000006.1:0-4931 GCA_040508255.1 Flavitalea sp. | reverse complement strand
CAGGCAAGGAGTACAAAGATGCAACTAAAAAACACGAAAAACCAATATTTGCCGGGGAAATATGAACCCAGTGTTGTGTTTCCGTGAAATTTACAAGAACTTTTTACGATTGCTAATACAAATTGCTTAGATAATTCAAAACATATATAATCAAAGAGTTATCCATCCTTTTGTGTTATCTGAGGTTGAGATAAACTGATAGTTTTTATACAGCGCTAATTGTTGAACCCTGGTGCCCTTTTCAAGTTGTTGTTTAACAGGTGAAAGGCTATCAGGTGCTGCAAGCAGTTTCAGACCCGAATTAAGCGTAAATGATTTAACCGGATCCAGATTCTTTGTACCTGATTCCCTGATAAACCCCTTTTCACCTCCGGGCAAGGTTACTCTGTACCAGTTATCGGCAGCAGCATCAAGCTTAACCAATGTATTAACCGGCAATTGAACAGATGGCGATTTTATATCAGGTGTTGAAAAGATCATAATGTTTCGGCCATCGGTTCTCGCAGCTTTACCGATAGACCTTAGATCTGATCTTATGTCCACAGGAACGGGATAGGACGGGTTAACAAAAGGAAAGGGGTCTATCGCACCACCCATTGCATAAATCCCGAAATGAAGATGCGGCGCGGTTGTCCTGGCATTTCCAGTGTTGCCCATGAGTCCGAGTGTATCACCGGTTCTTACCTGCTGTCCATCCTGAACAAGCTGGGAATCGAGGTGGGCATAATAAAGTGTGTAGTTCTTATTTTCAGGACGCATCCAGACAACCTTGCCACCAAGATTGTTCATATTAACCCTTGTTACCCGGCCATTGGCTGCTGCAACCACCGGTGTCAGCCTGGCGGCAAACATATCGATCCCTTCGTGCCTGCGTGACCCTCCATCGCGGTCAACACCCCAAAAGCTTTTTGTATGATTTTTACCCGGAGCCCTGATCGGATAGGCAAGTGAGGCAACAGCAGCAATCTCAATGGTATATTCGCAATCCTGAAGTAATTCAGGCTGGACCCGTAAAATATAAAATCCGGTTTTGTCTATCTCCTGTTGGATCGCGAGCCCGGTGGTGTCTGATGAAGCAATAAGTTTCGGCGTTGCTGCACGTGAGGTATCCTGCTCCCAGAGATCGAGGTAGATTTTTGAAGAAGCAGGCTTGCGTGAAATCGAAATCTGTAGTTTTTCTCCCCTCGTCACTGCGAACCGAAGTCCCGTTGAACCCGGCTTTTCTGCTGAAAAAAATCCGGCCTCTTTGTACGGCTTATTGACAGATACCGGCAGGGCAACAGCAGCGCTTGCGGCAGCAAACCACGCACGTCCAAGTTCTGTTGACTGCAAGCCGGCATCGCTGATCTTTTTACCATAAACCTCATGGGGTGTTTTCTTTGAGAAAAGCCCGGGTGATGTGGATGTGCGACATCCGGTTACAGTTACAACAAATAGAAAAAATGCAAAGCTTTGTTTCATCTGTCCAGGGGTGTTTTGAACAGCATGAGCCAAAACTTTGTGCCACCCTCTAACTGAACAGGAACTTTATATCATCCTCAGATAGTGATTTCACAAATCCCTCCTCTTCTGAGATCAGATCATCAGCAAGTTGTTTTTTGCGATCCTGTAGTTGAATGATCTTTTCTTCGATGGTATCACGGCAAACCATTTTGTATGCGAACACACTTTTCGTTTGTCCGATCCTGTGAGTGCGATCAATAGCCTGTTGCTGCACGGCTGTGTTCCACCATGGATCAAAGAGAAAAACATAATCTGCGGCTGTTAATGTGAGACCTGCATTACCCGCTTTAAGACTGATCAAAAAAACATTTGTTTTGTCTTCAGGGTTCTGAAACGAATCCACCATTTCAGAACGTTTCGCGGGCGGTGTTTGTCCATCAAATTTGAAGAAAGTAATACCACGACGGGTACACTCTTCAGCAAGCATATCAAGCATACTTGTAAACTGAGAAAACACCAATGCCTTGTGTGCACCAAGATTGTTGACGAGCTCATCCATCAACATTTTTGTTTTGATCGAATCGGAACAGGTTTGTTCCTCTTCTGGCAATAACAAAGGTGAGTTACAAACCTGTCGTAGTTTCATCAAACCCTGCAGCAACGCAAGTTTGTTTTTCTGCAAGCCCTCTTGCTTAATGTTCAGGAACAGGCTGCTGCTGATCTGCTCTTTGATGCTTTCATACAACTCTTTCTGTGGCGCGCTCATTTCACACCACATCACCATTTCCGTTTTAGCCGGAAGATCAGGTGCTACCTGCTCTTTCGTTCTTCTTAAAATAAAAGGCGCGGTGAGTTTCTGCAGACCCTGGATTTTTTCAACGTCGTTATCGCGATCGATCGGATCTGCATATTCTCTTTTGAAATATTCCCTGCTCCCAAATATGCCGGGCAAAAGAAAATCAAGTTGTGCATAAAGATCAAAGGTGTTGTTCATTACCGGTGTACCGCTTAACGCAACTTTTGTTGTTGCTGTTAACTGATTCACCAGCTTTGTGATCTGCGCCGCGGGGTTCTTGATGTTGTGGCTTTCGTCAAGGATGATGGTCTGAAACGAAAGTGCGGAGAAAAATCCAAAATCACTTCTTACGGTTCCATAGCTGGTTACAAAAACATTGGAATTTTGATCAGTAAGCTTCGCAACATCGCGACCGGCACCATGATGAATATGTACAGAAATATGTGGTGCGAACTTTTCAAATTCTTTCTTCCAGTTATACATCAGGGAACTTGGACAAATAATAAGATGTCTTGTATCTGAATTCAGCAACAACTGTGAACTGATAAAACATATTGTCTGCAATGTCTTACCAAGTCCCATATCGTCTGCCAGGCAAACACCGGCACCGGCTTCAGCCAGCAACATCATCCATTCAAAACCCTTTTGTTGATACGGACGCAGTGATGCTTTGATCATCGGATCCGGGATGTAGATGGGGTCCGATTCGTTTTGCCAGGCTTTCCACTTATGCAGCCAGTCCTGCCGGATTACAGGAGCAAGCTCTGCATTTTCATTGTTGCTGAATGCGAGCCATCTTGGTACCCGCAGTTCATTTTTATTGATCTTCCCAAGCTTGATGATGGATGCGTGTTGTTTCAGCCACTCTTCAGTCAGCAGACCAAGAGAACCATCTTTCAGGACCACTGCACGTTGGCCGGCATGCAGCATCTTCTGCATTTCTGAAAGACTAACCTCTTCGGTCCCAAACTTTATCTTCAACTGCAGTATAACGCTTGAACCTTCTTCACGGACAAACTTGCTTGTTGTTTCAATCTGGTTTGGAGAGTAACGGAAATGCTTTAGCATATCCATGCCCGTTACCTCGATGTTGTCAGTAAGTAACTTGTGATAGGCCTTTGCGAACCATTGTGATTTCTGGGCATCGGCGAAGGACAAATAATAATAACCATTCATCTGGCGCGCGAAGGCCGGGTGCAGTGATTCAAGAAAGCTTCTGAATTTTTCTTCATGCTCTTTGTTCCTGATCACTAAAAACTCGGCAGCATTTCTGACGATCTTTACTTCAGCCTCCCATTTGTCTTCAACAAGAAAACCATCATAAAGCCATTGCGGGGTAAGCATGAGAAAGGAATTGCTGATCTCGCTTAACATCACCCTGTTTACAGGTAACTCCGCTTCTACGGCTACAGGCTTGAACATGCCATTTCGCTCTACGGGATAATCTGTTTCGAGCTTTATGAGAATATCATCAATAAATGCATCCGGTTGGCCGGCATAGTCGGCCATATCAAGATCTGCAAGCCAGTTCAGAGTTTGGGTGTCTTTGAAACTCAGAAGAAAATACTCTGCTTTACTCTCCAACAGAAATTCAAAACGGGTAAAATCATTGAGAGGGTAAAGATCACCATTGCTATTGACCAGGGTTTCCAGGCCAATCTTTTCAGGACTTCCGGTAAGTTGAAATTGCAGCGAAGGCCGGAACCTGCTGATCGAACAAGCCGCCGTTTTATAACGCACGTTATCAACCGGAATCTTGTGATACCATTGAATGGTTTGGGCAAAAGGCTTTATTCTTTCAAAAAGGTCGAGAATATGCCGAAGCATGGCTCCGGGATAGTATTCGGCGAAATCCTTTCCTGCTTTCTGTTTGGTGTATTTCTTTTTGATCTCTTCGCGGGTGAATTCAATCCCGTCTTTGTTGAACCAGTTCAACACATCCCTGAAAGGGGGAGGCATCGCAGGGAAATACTTTTTCAGCTCAGAGCTGTTGATCATTTTATTTGTGAAAGGCGATTTGGGTGCAGTCTTATCAATCAACAGGATCTCCAGTACCTGGTGATCCGTGAGGATTTTATAGGGAGATAATAATATGACAGTCTTTACTTCTTGTTTCTCTTTCGCCATCTCAAAAAAATGAGGCGGCAATTTAAGAAAAGAAAACGGCCCGGGTCTCTAAGACTTCGGGCCGCGTAAAATTGAGTTATTGATATTTTATTGCATCGTAATATCTACCCTTCTATCGAGCGGATTTGCTTTTCTGCCTGATCTGGAAATCTCAGGCTCACCTATCAGGATTTGATTGGCTGGAACCCGGTACCTCGTAACCAGGATATTCTTCACATAATTCATCCGCTTCACTGCCAGAGCTTTATTAACCGCTGCATTGCCAACAGGATCAGTAAAACCGGTAAGTAATATGCTTCCATTCTTGTTTCGTTGTGATGCTGTGACAACAGGGGAAAATTTATCCGTTTCACGCGCACTCAAAGTTGACGAACCAAGACCAAAGTACACACTGACAACCGGGAACGATGCGGCATCAAAGCCTGCAGACTGTTGTCTCGGCGTTGTTGAAGTTGTGGCGGGAGTTGTCGTTTTCGGCGTCGTATTACGGACGCTATCAAGTTCTGCACGCAACGACGCGATGTCAGATCTCAAAGCAGCAAGCTGTGCGCTGTCCTGCGCGGGA
>JBEVNF010000574.1:0-3630 GCA_040508255.1 Flavitalea sp. | reverse complement strand
GGAGTTTGATATGACGCGCCAGGCAGTTTCACTGCATATTCAATTGCTCAGCGACTGTGGACTGATAGTGATTACTCAACAAGGACGAGAAAGATACTGTGAAGCAAAGTTTGAAAAGTTAACTGAAGTAACTGATTGGGTTAACCAGTATCGTAAGTTCTGGGATAAGAAGTTTGATACGCTTGAAGGATACCTCGCAAAAATTCAAAAAAAGAAAAAATGACATATGGAAAATTACAACACATTTAAGCAGGAAGATAACGTCCTCATCCACACCAGGCTTCTAAACGCACCAAGGGAACTTGTATGGGAGGTCTGGACCAATCCCGATCATATTAAAGAATGGTGGGGGCCGGATGGATTTTCTTTGACAACAAAGTCTATGCATGTTGAGCCAGGTAGCAACTGGCAGTTTGTGATGCATGGTATGGGGCAGGATTGGCAGAATAAGATAGAATATACAGAGGTAATAAAGCCTTCGCTGCTTACTTACAGACATACCGGTGAACGAAGCGATGAGTACAATTTCACGGTAACCATCTTATTTGAAGAGCATGAAGGAAAAACCATGCTCACCATGAAATCAATATTCAGTTCAAAAGAAATCATCGATGAGTTAAACAGGAAAGTAAATGCTATTGAAGGTGGTAAGCAAACACTGAACAGGCTCACCGGATATGTTGAGCAATTGTCAAAACAATAAAATAGATATAATGAGCAAAATCATAGTAGACAGCGGTATTTCACTGGATGGTTTTTTTGCAGGCAATGACCGGGGACCGAAAAACCCTATGGGAGGTGTGTCCGCAAAGATTCATGCCTGGATGTTCAAACAAACGGCATTCTGGAAACACATCAATATGGATGGTGGCGAAGAGTACGGTCATGACAGCGAATTGATTGACCGGGTATTTGAAAGAACAGGCGCTTACATTATGGGAAAACGGATGTTTGATGAAGGCGAAGTTTCCTGGAAAGAAGATGTTTTCAAAGCTGATGTTTTCGTTTTAACGAATCAGTTACGGGAGCCCTGGATACAAACCGGCAATACCCGTTTTTATTTTATCAATGATGGTATTGACAGGGCACTCGAACTGGCAAAGAATGCAGCGAACGGAAAAGATATCAGGATCCAGGGTGGTGCCAACACCATACAGCAATTTTTAAATGCAGGAGTGGTGGATGAAATGTTCATTCATATAGCACCGGTTTTTTTAGGAAGTGGTATCAGGCTGTTTGAAGCAATAGACCCCGAAATATATGACCTGCAGATTCTTGAAGTGATACCATCCGCTCTCACTACGCATATAAGGTATAGCTTGAAACACAAATTAGCAAAACGCCACTGACACCATTTAACAAAGTAGAAGTGGCTTATTTTTGTTTACCCGGACGGGAGTTGAACCTTACTTCCGCTGCGGGATGCTGCAAAATTAACAGGAAGTCAGTACCGTTTTGTACGTTTAATAAATAACTCGTAGATCATAACTGGTATTGCGATGATAATACCCGAAATCACGGACCAGAAGCTATAAGTGTATTTAGGTTTTACTACCGCAACTATACCTTTTTCCTTTTTCTCGCGCTTCTCTTTTATGTTCTCAGCAATAACGGCATAGAAGATTACTATAACAGGTATCATCGCAATTATGCATGCTATAATAAGTTTCATTCATCCGAAAATATGCTTTCGGCCGACGATTACCAATTGAAAAACGGATAGGCAAAAAAAAAGCCGATCATAAAGATCGGCCAGAATGTACCCGGGACGGGAGTTGAACCCGTACTTCCGTTGCGGGAAACTGGATTTTAAGTCCAGCGCGTCTACCAGTTCCGCCACCCGGGTGTTTCAGCTTGCACCAAAACAAAAATATAGACTTACTACCAGCAGCTTAAAACTTCGCTAACGGGCAAAAAAAATCCAAACACAAAGGTTTGGATTATGGAGCGGAAGACCGGGCTCGAACCGGCCACCCCGACCTTGGCAAGGTCGTGCTCTACCAAATGAGCTACTTCCGCGGTTATTCTTAAAGAACTAAGTGTTAGTGAGTTGTCTTGTTTTGACCCCTCGTTTTTTATTGGACGGCAAAGATAAGGTTCCTTTCTTTACCACAAAATTTTTTCGCAAAAATTATTTGTATTTCGGGGTATAAAGTGTGTTCTCAGGAACAACAACCTCAGGATTACCCTGGTAGCGATGCTTGTACAAGCTGAAGCAACCACCCAACACAAGCGCCATCACACAAAACACCTGCAGGTAAAACAAAAACACTGAAGAATTTACCCAGTTGTGTTTGAAATCTTTTTCTCTGAAATCTTTTTCTTGTACTTGATCCATAACGAGTTAATTGCTGTGCAAAAATAGTGTTTCAATTGAAAATATCCGACTTCTTTTGAACAATTTCCATAAACTTTTTCTTGCCTTCCACGAAATGAGCCCACACAACGCTCCTGTGAAGATATCCATGCAAAGGTCCCTTTTTGGTTTCAGGAAACTTGCTATGCTTCCGCATCACAAAAAACCAATAGAAGAATGCAAGATGGGCCTCAACAACCGCAAAGAAGTATTTGGACTGACCCGCTAGTAAACTCTTCCACGCAGAGATCGCATCGAGCCAGAAACGACATCCAACCTTGAAGATAGCTTCGCCTAAAGGCAGGTTCTTTGCGATCATGATGAGGTTGTTCCTGAAGTTCAGAAACACCTTGCGTGCATTACCCTTTGGTAATGTGCCGCCACCAACATGATACACCACTGCAGAAGGACAGGCATAAACCTCGAAACCCGCTCTCTGCGCGCGCCAGCAGAGATCGATCTCTTCCTGGTGAGCAAAGAAATATTCTTCAAAACCACCGAGCCGGTGATACAATGATGAACGTATAAACATGGCGGCACCACTTGCCCAGAAGATCGGCTGCACCTGGTCGTACTGACCCATATCCTTCTCACAATAATCAAAGATCCTTCCTCTTGCAAATGGATAACCAAGATGATCTATCCATCCACCGGCAGCACCTGCATATTCAAAAAGATCTTTATTGGTATGTTGTAAAAGTTTGGGTTGACAGATGCCGATCTTCGGATTGTTTTCCAGCAGTTCAACCATCGGTTCTATCCAGCCTGGTGTTACTTCAACATCAGTATTCAGCAGTATGTAATAATCTGCTTCCACAAATTTCAACGCTTCATTGTAACCCTTTGTAAATCCAAAGTTCTTTTCAAGCTGAATGATCTTTATAAAGGGATAAGTTTCACGAACAAACTGCACAGAATCGTCAGTTGATGCATTATCTGCCACAACGATCTCCCTGTTCGCATAGGTTGAAGCAACTACCGAGGGTAAAAAGTCCTGTAAGAAGGAACGCCCGTTCCAGTTCAGGATGACTATTGAAACAAATGCCGACAAGGGGTTTATTCTAAAATGTCGCCAAAAATACAGGTTGATAATCAATATCCAAATGCATCATTCGTAAATTAGTCGCATGATACAGCTTTTTAACTGGCGCACCGGGCTGGCTATTATTGCGATTGCGATTGTGAGCGGAACGATCTTTTATTCGCAGTTTCTCGCGAGCAGGATAGCAAAAGAAGAAAGATCTAAAGTAGAACAATGGGTAGAAGCCGGCAAA
>JBEVNF010000542.1:0-5878 GCA_040508255.1 Flavitalea sp. | reverse complement strand
TAAGTACACTCTATGGTTATTCCGTTGCCGGTCTTGGTGATGTGAATGGTGATGGTTATGATGATGTTGCAGTTGGTGCACCCGGTATGGTTGACGTGATCGTAGGGACTGGTCTCGCGAATGTGGGTGGTGTATTCGTGTACTTTGGTTCACCTGCAGGTTTGCCTGCTGCTCCAAGTAAAATTCTACATCCCACAACTGCAGTTGCCGGTGCATTGTTTGGCTACAGCATAGCTGCAGGTGATGTAACAGGCGATGGTATCAATGATATTATTGTTGGTTCTCCGCTTGATGGTATTTCACTTGATTTTGGTGCCGGTGGTATTAACGGACAGGTTGGTAAGGTTTATGTTTTCCAGGGCGGATCGCTTAGCGGAACATATCCTACACCATTCCTGAATGTGTCTTTAAACACTTCGTTGCTGAGTGCAACTACCATTGCCCTGAAACCTTTATATGGTCTTGCAGTTGCTGCGGTTGACGACATGAACGGCGATGGTAAAGGAGAGATTCTCGTAGGTGCTCCTTTGTATGCTGAGATTGGTGCTGCAGCAATTAAAACTGGTGGCGCATTTCTGCACCTGAGTGATGCAGGTAATACATTTTCTACAGTTCGTTCATTACGTCCGCAAAATGGTAGTTTGCTCGGCCTTGCTACCCCGGTTGAAAACCTGGTGAAGGCATTGCCACTTGGTAATACACTATGGCTTGTTGCAGGTCCATTGCTTACTCCTGTATTGAATGGCCCGATCGATGGTCTCCTGTTTGGATTCAGCGTAAGCGGGGCAGGTAAATTTGATAATGATAATCTTAACGATATTGTTGTAGGTGCACCAGGTGGTGTTAACCTCGCCAGCCTTGGTGGTGGTCTTGGTCTTGTAACTGCGGTTACGGATGTGTTGAGTGGTCAGATCCTTGGTGGTTCGGCTTATGTATTTAATGGTACAGGGAATTCGACCGGTGTAAATACAGCTGTCACAACAAGACTACAGGCAAACCCAACCGGGCTTCTTGGAAGTGCTGCCAATCTATTTGGATATTCTGTTCTTGGTGGTAAAACTGCAGCCAAGGCCCGTGACGGAAGAATCATAATCGGTGCTCCCTCTGGTGCTGTGTTAAGCAATGTGCTTGGTGGTTTACAGGTTAAAGCAGGTGAAATTCACATTTTCAAGAAAAGAACAGGTGCAGTAAGTTCACCGGTTGCTTCTGATCAGACAGTGTCTTCACCAAGGTCGTCGTCAATATTGAGTATTCTTACCGGACAGCCAATCAATATGTCTATCCTGTTTGGAAGTAGCATTGACAATCTGTATGATATTAATTGCGATGGAATCGGTGACCTGATTGTGGGTGAACCACTTTCTACCTCTGTAGGGTTGCTAAACGCAAATGCACTTGGTGGCGCTGCACATGCTTATTTCGGAAGAGCCGATGGAACTTACCAGGCTGCACCAGTATGGACAGGTACAACAACCATAAGTCCTCTGCTTGGTGTTAACGCAACAGCATTGTTTGGTCACGCTGTAGCGGGTGCAGGGCATATCAAAGGAACAACGGAACGTGTTCAAATGCTGGTGGGTGGTCCGTCAAATTCACTTGATTTTGGTGCTGGTCTGCTGAACCTTGGAAATACCCTTGCAGTTCTGAACAGCTTTGCATTTGATAATAATGGTCTTGGTAAAGCGCACACTTTTGATGCAGCGATCTGTAACCCTATCATGCTCCCGGTAACTATCACTGAATTTACTGGTCGTGAAGAAGCGAAGACTGTGGTTCTAACCTGGAAGACTGAACTTGAAGAAAATATAAAATGTTATGAGTTACAGAAAAGTGTTGATGGTACCAATTTCTCAAAGATCGGTATCGAGTTCCCTAAATCAAGATCTTTAAGCAACACATACTCTAATACTGACAAGCATCCTGTAAATGGCATTAACTATTATCGTTTGCTGATCAGAAACAATGATGGAAAGGTTTCTTATTCAAACATCATCAGCTTCAAATTTGGCGGTTCACTTGCCGGCGATATGGTGGTAGCACCAAACCCGGTAAAAACAACTATCAGAGTTCGTTTCTCAAATATCGAAGCAGGTAATTACCGCATGGAGATCAGAAACGCAACAGGTCAGTTATTTAATTCAAAACAAATTTCAATCAACCAGTCTGAACAGGTTGCAATGATTGACAGAAATAATAATATGAATACAGGCATATATTGGTTGACGATATATGACAATTCACATAGCAGGGTAAAAACCGTTAAAATGTTAGTTGAGTAACACAGATAGCACAGGTTAAAGGTCCCGCGAAAGCGGGACTTTTTTTGTTATGTCCCATCATCACTTTCGAATCTCTGATCAGATTTTTTGGCGAAAGTGTTTTGCTTAGCATTCATCCCGTGATCACTAATATGTTTTGTTCCATTTTCAGTTCTGTATGAGACCTGTTTGTCCAGGCTCTTCCAGATCATATAAGTTTCGTTTTCATTCCTATTGTTGTCTCTCACCGACAATGCCAATTAAACATCAATCGTGCCTGTTGCTTATATTGCTGATTTTCAACTTTATATGAGGTTATTGAAGTGACCGTATTTTCCGAAGTTGGGAATAGTTGGCTAAAAATTGGACAAATACCTTTGCAATCGATTTTTTAGTAGCGGTAATTAAAACCGATGATAGGATTGTACATTCGTTGAAACTACAAGCCGGCTTATGACCCGTACTCACAGTGCGATCTATTATGACGAACTGAATCACTTTTACAACGCAACGATCTTTATCAGCTCCGTAACCCTGACCATGAGGTTTCGGAATGAAAACGGACAGGATATTGACAGGAACTGGCTTGGCGAAAATATTTTGTCGCTTGAAGAAACAGAACTACAGTCTACACTGATCTATAAAAATGAATCGGGTAACCCGGAGCGACTCGTTATCCGTGACCCTGCTTTACTTGCTGAGATCAAATACCAGTTCAGACATCTGCGTTTTACAGGAAGTCACTGGAGGCACCGTTCAGGTGGATTGAGAAGTAAGTTCCTTACAGTGATAGTGATCATACTCGCATTACTTGCCCTGGTGTATTTTCTTTTTGTTCCCTGGCTTGGGGAGCGTGTAGCCATGAAGTTTTCGAAGGATCGTGAAATAGCGTTAGGTGAACAGATGTATAAAACTACTATGGTTGGTACCGAAACAGACACCAGGAAAACTGCGCTTCTGAATGAGTTTTACAAGGAGCTTCATTATGATATTGATTATCCCATTGAGATCACTGTCGTAAAATCGCCTGATGTAAATGCGTTTGCTGTACCAGGGGGACATATCGTTGTTTTTGACAGGATATTGGAGAACATGAAAACGCCGGAAGAGCTTGCAGCTTTGCTTGGACATGAGGCGTCGCATGTTGAATTGAGACATAGTTTGAAAAACATTTCAAGAAGTGTTGCGCGAAAAATGTTCCTGATGGTCATCCTCGGTGGTGATGCAGGTGTGGCAGGTTATCTCGCAGACAGGGCAGATGATCTGAAAGGTTTGCAATACTCAAGGGAGCTTGAAACAGAAGCTGATGATAATGGACTTGCATTAATGGAAAGATCAGGGATCGATACAAAAGGAATGCTTGATCTTATGTTTTTGTTGCAACGTGAAAGCGAAGGGCATGAAACGTCTGCATTGTTAAGTACGCACCCGGTGTTCAACAGCAGGATAAAAAATATTAAGAAGCAGATGAAAACTACTGACGTGAAAAGAGATGATAAATTAGCGGAGATCTTTCATGAATTGTTTGAAAACTAGTGGGGAGATCCTTATAAAATCTCCGCCACATGTTTTCTGATATTATCTGCAATTTTTTGAGTTGGTAAGTCATTTGCATCCCCTCCAAAAGGTTCTTCGATCTCTTCTGCAATCAGCTCCAGCGTTGCGAGTACATAGAAGATCAATCCAACAACCGGGATGGTAAAATAGCCGATTGAGAATACAAGACTGAAAGGCATCGTCATCACATAAATAAAGATGAATCGTTTAAGAAATGTGCTGTATGAAAATGGGATCGGGGTATTCTTGATCCGCTCACAGGCGCCACATACATCGGTGAATGACTGCAGTTCATGATTCAGCACGATCAGCTGATCTCCGGTGATCCTCCCTTCGATATACAGTTTGTTCACCTGGTCAAACATTACGGATGCAACCTGGTTAGGTACGTGTTTGTTTTTGTCGAGATAAGCCAGCTCGGGATGTTCTCTTTCATCGAGCGCAAGTCTTGTTTTTTCAGATTTAAGATGGTGTGCAAGTACCGCAGCATACAAGGCAATTGTTTTACTGAAAAACTTTCTTCCATCAACATCTTCCTTACCAAGCATCGCACTGAGTTTGATAGCAAGATTCCGGCTGTTGTTTACCAGTGAACCCCAGAGTTTTCTTCCTTCCCACCAGCGATCGTAAGCAGTGTTTGTTCTGAACACAAGCAACATCGAAATTGCAAAACTCAGCAACGTATGCATGATGTTGAGATTTTTGATATGGCTGTTTTGAGAAAGTTTGAAAAACTCAATTTCCAGGTATGCGATCAGCCAGCAATAAGCCATTACCACAATGATCAGCAGATACAGTTTTTTCAACGTATCTGCATGATCAATGCGGAAAAAGGAATACCAATCTTTTGGATTGTATGATTTCATATTCTTATTTGTTCTCTTTCATTTTCTCCAGGTAACTAACACCCTCTGTGATCCATTTCGGTGCAGGTTTCTTCAGCAAATAATGATCAAACCATTCACGCTGGCGTTTCTGATAATCGATCTGGTTTTCCTTTTTAACCAGGCCATGGTTTTCATCAGCATAAACCAGCATTACATGTGGTTTCTCCATTCTGCGCATAGTGCCATACATTTCGATACCCTGGTGCCAGTCAACCGCTCCGTCCTTATCACCAAAAGCAACAAGCAGTGGTGCTTTGATCCTGGCAGCATTGAACATGGGTGAGTTGCGGGTGTGTTCTTCCAGACGATCATACCATGGACCATCAAAACGACCCTGGCTTGTTTCGAAGATCTGGGCATCAGGCGTGCCGGAGTTCCAGTAAATCGACATTGACATACTGATCAGATCAGTAAGCGGCGCACCCGCGCAGGCTGCTTTGAAAAGATCTGTCTGCGTGATGATGAATGAAGTTTGATATGCACCCCAGCTATGACCCATCAGACCAACCTGCTCTGTATCGATCATTCCTGTTTTTATTACTTCTTCAACCGCAGGCACAACACAATTTACCGCACTCATACCGGGATCGTTGATGTCATAAACGATATCTGGTCTGAACACAAAATAGCCACCAGTTGTAAAGTTGGTAGTGTTGTATGCACTTCTTACTGAAGGATTCTGATAACTATGAACAGTTGATGAAAGCAGTTCATAGATGTAAACGATCATCGGGTATTTTTTTCCGGGTTGATAGTTTGCCGGGTAAAACAAGGCTCCCTGTAATTTCTGACCTTTCCTGTTTGTAAAGTTTACAAGCTCACTCTTACCCCAGTTGTAATCCGACTGCTGTGGATTTGTGCCGGTTACTTTTGTTGAAGTAGTAAAGTTTGTAGTGGTATACAATTCAGGCGAAACATTGTAGTCCTGTTTTACATAAGCAAACACTTCGCTTTCTTTTGCTTTGGTGAGACGGGTGATTGATTTGTCTTCGTAGATCAGTCGTGATACTTTTCCTTTTTCGTATTTCGCGTAACCAAAGAATTTGCTTGTATCGCCCATCACCTGAATGTAGATAGGTTTTGTATCATCAAGATACGGATACTCATAATCAACACGGTAGATCCTGTTGATGGTTCTGTCTGCTGAGCCATTGGTAAGCCTGCGAATACCCTTTC
>JBEVNF010000514.1:0-5415 GCA_040508255.1 Flavitalea sp. | reverse complement strand
ATGATGCATCATAGGGATAAAGTACCCGCTGATCACTTATACTGAAAGTTAGCTGATTAAGATATCGGTATTGTATACCCGATTTCGCAGGATAGTATTCACCTCCTGAACCTAAATTATAATTAAAGCCGGTTTCGCCGATAATGTACGTTTTCCATTCAAGCCATTTTTCAACCGAACTCTGAGTTGACCTGTTACGGAAATCAAGTCTCACAGAAGGAGTAAACTTCGCGAAACCAGCATTGATCCTTTCACCGGTGCTGTCTTTCGAACTTCGTGTTGAGAATTTTGCAAAGCCGGCGCCAAAACGAATACTTTGAATTTTAGTGCCCGGAAAAATTGTATATCCAAGATCTGCCAGTCCATTGATCCCGCGGGATCTCAATCCATATAAAGGTGATACAAAATATCTGAAACGTTCGAAAGGCAGTCCGTAATTGTGTATCATTAAACCGGCCATCAGTCCGTCTGAAGTATTATATCCCGCAGATGGTGCGATATAGGTGACAGGAACCGAATCCCATTTCTCAGGCTTGTATAAAACAGCGAAACGTCGTTTGGGTTTTGCCTCCCCCGAATCTGGTATGGCATTTTCAATGTTTGTAGAGAAAATATTTTCGAGCTCACCAGAAGCAGCATGTTTTGATACGTGATCCTTTAAAAACCTGGCAAGTCTTTTATCAAACTCAGCAGGTGTAAGAAGCACACGCACAGCGTTGAACCAGGCAGCTCCCCTGATATTTGGAATAAGTTCTTTGTTTTGTTGAGTGAGACGATCATATGTTGTGCTAAGTGGCTGATCTTTCTTTTGTGTAAAAGCCTTTGCAAGCAGCGCATCCTGGATATTATCTGAACTAAAAATCTGTTGATAAGATTTATCCGCAGTTCCGTCTGATCCCCGATCAAAGTACTCAACCAGTCCATCTGCGATCCAGGGCTCATCTTTCCCATTTACATTGATCACTGAGCCGATGATCATTTTATGAACGAGATGACTTTGAGATAACGATTTATCGCGCACATCCGCAGCGATAAGCCCGGGTGATACAAGCGGCAGTTTACCTGTTCTGCCCTCAACAAGACTCACATTATTAAAGGGAATTGCCGGAAGAATTTTATCACTGTTTTTTAGTGCATACAACAGTTCAGTAAAACTGGACAAGTCTTCACAACAAAATTTCTTCGTTTTGTAAAACACCCACGCCGTCATGGTCTTTGATTCATTATTGATCGATTCAGATTTTACAATGAAGTTTTTATCTGCTGCGAACACGAACGAAGTGGTGTTGGATGAAACATAGGTTAGTGTTTTTGTTTCTGGATCTGAAGCAATCTCTTTGTAAACAACCTTTGGTTTGCCGAATGAATTCTTATTTTTCTTAACCGGCAGCTTTTCACGTTCAGGGGCTTTGGTTCTTCCTTTCAGCCAGGCGATCTCATCTGCATTCTGCAGATCACCGCTTGCAGCTACTACATAATTTCGCGGCAAAGTAATCTTCACGTTGTAATCTGCAAATTCTTCATAGGGCGACACTGATTCAAGATATGGTGAAGGGTGCCAGCCTTTACTATCGTATACAGCAACTTTTGGATACCAGTTGGCAGCGAGATATGAATGAAAGCGGTCATGCCCAATGCCGCTGAAAGTGTAAGGAAGCTTTACATGAAACGGGGTACTGATCTTTACTTCGGCGCCCGGCAACAATGGCGCAGAAAGAATCACCCTGATCACATCAATATGAAGGCTATCATCTTCTGTTTCCAGCGATTCATCACCTGAGCGGAAGTCAAGCTGATTGATATATCCCCTGTCTGCATCTTTCGAAAAATAAAAATCAGTACTACCGTTTCTCAGACGTTCTTCACTAAAGGCCGTTCTGTCATTTTTGAATGCATTGGGCCACACATGAAACCAGAGATGAAACAAGGTATCTGGAGAGTTGTTACGGTACTGAAGTGTCATCTTACCGGTGAGTTCATTTTCTTTGTCATCAAGCGCCACGCTGATCTCGTAGCGGAGCTGTTGCTGCCAATAATTTTGTTGGGCAAAGGTTTTGGCCCCTGCAAGGACAGAGATAAAGCTTAGCAGAAAAATGGTTATTCGCATGGATCAGATCTTTATTTTATCGCCCTTTACCCTTCAGTATGATCTTTATCGTGTGTAACATGATCTTAAGATCAAGTGCCAGTGATATATTCTCAAGGTACACAAGATCATACTTCATACGTTCGATCATTTCACTGACAGAACCAGCATAACCAAACTGAACCATTCCCCACGAGGTAAGTCCGGGCTTTACCTTAAGCAAATAACGAAAATATGGTGTGCGCTTGTATAATTGCTGTATGTAAAAATCCCGCTCGGGTCTCGGGCCCACCAGGCTCATCTCACCTTTGAGAACATTCCAGAGCTGCGGTAATTCATCAATGCGCCATTTACGCATGATCCTACCCCATGCGGTGATCCTGGGGTCGTTCTTTTCTGAAAGCTGAGGGCCCTCGTTCTCTGCATCTGCATACATTGAACGGAACTTGTAAATCCGGAATCTTTTGCCCTTATATCCTACCCTGGGCTGAGTGTAAATGATGGATCCTGCAGATGATAAATGCGTGCGGATAGCTGCATACAGCAACAAAGGCAATAAAAAGATCAATCCCAGAATTGCTACTGCCACGTCGATCACTCTTTTGATGTTCTGTTGCCACTCAGGCATAAGCCCTGTTTTGATCTCTGTGAGCACCGGACCAAACAAAGCTTCCGTACGCACAGATCCGGAGATAATATCAAGCGTATCGGGCACAATGCTGATATCAACATCCCGCTCACTCAGCACTTCTATCAACTGCTCCACCCGGTGTTTATCGGTTCTGTCGAGCGCAAGTACCACAAGCCGGATGCGATGTTTATCAACGACGGTTGCCAGCTGATCGATTGAACCCAGATCCGGGAGATATTCTGCCACCCCGTTCACAGGTTCATTTCCTTTAACAAAACCTGTATAATGAAAGCCGTTGGTTGCGAGACCTTTTTTAGTGTCGTTGTAAATACCTGTTGCCAGCTTATCACTGCCTATCAGCAATGTGTTGAATTTCACCCTGCCCTTTCGTAACTGGCTGGTACGGATGGAAAGAATACTCATTCTGCCTATCCATGTAAACACAAGCTGTGCAAATACATAACTGAAAAGTGATTTATAATAGTAGGTGTAAACAGTCTGGGGATCATTGATCACGATCGCGAAGAAAAAAAGTGTACAACCAATAAGACTGCTTACAAAGGTGGTAGTAAACTCATTAAGGGTTGATTTTCGATAAAGGGAATTGTAGGATCCGAGTATAGCGTAAAACAGCACCCATGCTGGTGGCACGAGAGTGATACCTAGCCAGAAGCGTTGATTCAGATAGAGGCTTCCATCAATAACCACCACTTCATTCAGCAGGTGACGACGCACGAAGTAGAGCACGATCCAGGCAAGGACCGCGGCGAGGTAATCACTTAAAAGGTACCAGACACTATTGAGTTTTTTTGAAAACGGCATTTCAAAATATCAGGATGCAATTGTATTGTTTTTGATCTTCTGCAAAATCTGGTGGGCAACATCCATTGCACGATAACCATCTACCTCAGAAACCACTGTTGGCGTGTTGTCATTGATTGCATCACGGAATTTCTCAAGTTCCATTTTGATCGCATTTACTTCCGGAACGAGGGGATTGAGGATGGCAATTGTTTTCTTACCACCTCCAGGTGTGTCGAGATCAAAAGAGAAGGCATCAAGATCCTGTGGTGTTTTCTGCCTGATGATCTCAGTTTTTTTATTCAGGAAATCCATTCCGATGTAGGCATCTTTCTGAAACACCCTCACCTTTCGCATTTTCTTCATGCTGATGCGGCTTGATGTAAGATTAGCCACACATCCGTTATTGAATTCCACGCGCACGTTAGCGATGTCGGGAGTTTCAGTCATGACCGCTACTCCACTGGCTGAAATGGTCTTTACCTCACTACGTACGAGCTTGAGTATAATATCGATGTCATGGATCATGAGGTCAAGGATCACGCTAACCTCTGTACCACGGGGATTGAACTGAGCGAGACGATGCACTTCGATGAACATGGGGTTCAGTTCAAGATGCTGAACCGCCAGGTAGGCCGGGTTAAAACGCTCCACATGCCCTACCTGGAACTTGATATTCGACTCTTTCACAAGTTTCACGAGTTCCCTTGCTTCTTCCATGGTGTTTGCGAGCGGTTTTTCCACAAAAACATGTTTGCCTTTGCGGATGGCCATCTTACAAAGATCAAAATGATAGTTTGTGGGAGCAACAATATCAACAGCATCTACGACATCCATTAATCGCTCTGCTTCAAGAAATCTGGGGAGCTGATATTTTTCGGAGACTTCCTGCGCGGCCACGTCGTTGGGGTCGAAAAAACCAACCAGTTCAACACCGTTGATCTCTTTCCAGTTATTCAGATGAAACTTCCCAAGGTGACCGACACCCAATACTCCGATCTTTAGCATAATGGATATTTGATGACCAAAGATAGTCCATTATCGCATTAAAGATTGATTTACAGAGATTTCAAATCTGAAATGAGGATTATTTTACCAATTTCGAAGTCGACAGGTAAAGTTTGTTGGGAGAATAGATGAAGAGACATGATCCGTCTTTCATTTCATCGATCATTTCTTTTGACATGGCAGGTGGAAGTGCGGGACATCCCTGGCTGCGACCGATATAACCCTGGCTTGAAATCCAGTCTTCATTAACATAATCCGCACCATGTACCACGATTGCGCGGCGGGCAGCATTGTCATTGAATCCTTTCTCACAGCCCATTAAACGGAGTGAATAGCCATTGTTACCGTTGTAGGTCTGGCTGGTCACATAAAAGCCAAGGCTGCTTTTATTGGATGAAACCTTATTGGAAAACACCATCGCTTTTTCCTTTCCCGACTTCATACCATGTGCAACAAGGGTGTTGTACAGGAGTGTACCGTTCAGGAGGTCGATCATGTAAAGTCTTTTATTTACGCTTGGCTGACTGAAATCAACGATAGAAAGAACGCGGTCATTGGTGAGCCGTCCCATTTTGCGGAGTTTTTCCATTCCACGGACTGCCATCAGAAAAACTTTCTGGTTAAGCCCGAGTTCGCGGAGGTTGAGGCTGTCATAAAGTGCAACCGCTGCGGCCGCAGTAAAGGGGGCTACCGGGGAATAGCTGGTTTTGAACTTTTTTGTTCCTGCGCTGGCAACTGAAGTGCTATCAGCAGCTGTGGCCGTAGAAGCTAAAAACTGGGTTACAACAATAAGTGCGGAAACCAGGGTTCCGTTAAGCAGCCTGCATCTCATTCTCAATTAACTTTTTCTAGTGGTTGTTTTGCGAAATCAATGAATGAACGGTCGCAT
>JBEVNF010000510.1:0-5245 GCA_040508255.1 Flavitalea sp. | reverse complement strand
GCCTGGTGATTTTTGTGTAAGGTGAAAGGCAGTGTTATAGACCAGGAAATATTGCTCTTCCAATTCCTTCTCTGAACGGCCATGGAACAGTGGCAAGTATCAGTAACAAAGCCACGATATACATCCAGCTTGCCGTTGAGTACTGCGCTTTTTTTACTTTTCCACGGGCGATGGTGATCAGTACAATACCGATCAGCATACCTGTAATATGTTCAACCGCCCAGAAACGAAGGGCACTGTTTTTCATTACTTCACTCATTCCATAAGCCTGTATAGTTTTGAAACCCCAGGGACCAACAAAATACTGATACAATCCGATCAGGAATGTAATGTGTGCAGAGATCAACAAAAACAAACTGGACTTCTTAAGTCCGTTTGCCGGCTTACCGGATTTTGCAGCGAAACTCTGCGCAATGGAAACGATCAGTAAAATAAGAATGACCCAGCGGAGAAGATTGTGCAGATGAAGTAATCCGTTATACATAGCATTAATATTATAGGGCGCAAATTACATAACAATGACATCTATTCTATCCAATCTGCGATAAAAATATTCGTGTCGCGTGTTCCTCCGTTGTTACGATTACTGCAGAAAACAAGTTTCTTTCCATCGTAGCTAAACATGGGGAATGCGTCAAAACCGTTGTCGCGGCTGATCTTTTCAAGATTTGATCCATCGCTGTTCATTGTATACATATTGAACGGGAAACCTCGTTTATATTCATGATTGGATGCAAAGATGATCCTTTTGCTATCCGGCATAAACGCAGGTGCCCAGTTGGCCTGGCCGAGACTTGTGATTTTTTGTTGATTTGTTCCGTCGGCGTTTGCAGTGTACACTTCCATGCTTGTCGGTGCAACAAGACCTTCGGCGAGCAGCTCTTTATATTCTGCGAGCGCTTCCGGAGTTGAAGGTCTTGAAGCGCGCCAGATGATCTTTTTACCATCCGGACTGAACCATGCACCGCCATCATATCCGGGTTCAGTAGTGATACGTTTTTCTTTGCCTGTTGCAAGATCCATGATGTACAGATCGATATCACCATCTTTAGTGCTGGTGTAGATCATCTTTTTTCCATCAGGACTTATAGTTGCTTCCGCATCATATCCTTTTGAGTTGGTAAGTTGTTTTACAATTTTTCCATTAAGATCGGCCATGAAAATATCGTATGTATTGTATAGTGGCCAGATATAACGGTTGCCATATTTTTTCCGGTCAGGTACCGGTGGACAGGTATCTGCGCCGAGATGCGTTGAGGCATAAATGATATGTTTACCATCTTTCATGAAGGCGCCACAAGTTGTTCTACCCTTTCCCGTGCTTACAAGTCTGGGTTCAAATTTTTCTTCTGCTGATTGCGGAACCTTTGCGATGTAGATCTGATCACAGGGAATACCCTCGCTGGCACGCGTTTTCTGAAAGATGAGCCATTTGTTATCAAAGCTGAAATAGGCTTCGGCATTATCACCACCAAATGTAAGCTGGCGAAGATTTTTGAAATGTTGTTCATCCGGATAATGAAGGGTATCTGCTGTCGAGTTTTTGCCCGTTACATGTGCGGCAGTTGATACGGGCGACCGGTTGATCGTGAAACCAACAACCAGGGCAGCAAACGGGATAATGATTAATTTATACATAGCTTTATGTTAATAGAGTCGTTACTGAGCGTGTGTTTGCGGAAAATATGTACCGGATTTTTGTTAAAATACCTGGTACTTAACAGATTGTAAGAACCGGGCTCAGCAAAATCGGCTAAATTTGTCGTATGAATTTCCGCAGTAAATTAAAGCGTTTATCCGAATCTTCATCATTGCTTCAAAACATCACGCTCGTTTCGGGTTTGCTTCTATGCCTTCTGCCAATGACAGGTTGCAAGGAAAAAGATCCATCAGCCAAACCGGTGCAGGTGCTTGAACGCCCTCCATTCAAAACAATTACAGACAGCATCCGTAAATATCCCGGTGTACCCGGAATGTATATGGAACGCGCGATCCGCCTTTCCCAAAACAATAAACTTGATCTGGCAACCGCAGATTTCAAAAAGGCCTGGGAGTTATCCGGTGATGAAAATATCGCACTGGAATATGTCTCAAACCTGCTGCTCGTAAATAACATCAACGAAGCCATGAAAGTATTGCAGGACGGTGTTGTGAAATTTCCTGAGAACGCCGAATTCAACAGGCGTCTTGGAGAGATCTATGCTGAATCGGGAAATATGGAAGGGGCTTTAAAAGAATTCAATACGATCATTAACAAGGATCCGGAAAACTTTGAGGCCTGGTACGATAAGGGAAGTCTTCTTACCAAACTGCGGGACACCACCGGCGCTATAGAAGCTTATGAAAAGTCATTTGCATTACAACCAATCAATCATACCGGCATAGCCCTGGCAAATCTATTTATCGGCCGCAAAGATCCGAAGGCGCTGAAAATCGTTAACTACCTGATCGCGCGTGACACTGCAAACCTGCAGACTGATGCGATCTTTACAAAAGGAGTTTATTATACGGAAACCGGCAAGAAGGATCTGGCTTTGCAACAGTTTGAAGAGTGTATCCGAAGAGACTGGAAACTTACAGATGCCTATATCGAAAAAGGGATAATCTTTTATGAACAGAAAAAGATCGATACAGCACTCGCTACTTTCAATATGTCTGTAACGGTATCCAATACGAATGCAGATGGATATTTCTGGATGGGTCGCTGTTATGAAATGAAGAGTGACAGAACAAAGGCCATAGAAAATTATCAGCGCGCATTAAGTCTTGATAATACTTTTATTGAAGCGGCAGAAAGGATCAAAAGTTTGAAGAATTCATAAACCTTAATTTCCAATATGGCATTAATTGCACCCTCCCTGCTTGCAGCTGATTTTCTTCATTTGGAAGATGCCTGCAATATGGTGAACTCCAGCAAAGCAGATCGGTTACACCTTGACGTTATGGATGGTCGTTTTGTACCAAACATCAGTTTTGGATTACCAGTTATTGAACAGGTTACCAAAATCAACAAAAAAATTTCCGAGGTGCATCTTATGATCCTTGAGCCGGAAAAATACACTCAGGCTTTTAAGGATGCCGGTGCAGAAACGCTGATCGTTCACATTGAAACCTGTCCTCATCTGCACAGAAATATCGAGCTGATAAAATCACTTGGTATGAAGGCTGGTGTTGCAGTGAACCCGCATACGCCGGTGTCTTTGCTTTCTGATATTATCGGCATCATTGATCTTGTTTGCCTGATGAGTGTGAATCCTGGTTTTGGTGGACAAAAGTTTATCCCTCACACCATACCAAAAATCCGTGAGTTACGTTCGATGATAGACGCAAAATCACTGCAGGTTGATATTGAAATTGACGGTGGCGTTGGCGTTCAGAATGCACAATCGATCATTGATGCCGGAGCGAATGTGCTTGTTGCGGGCAGCAGTGTTTTTGGCGCGAAGGATCCGGTGGGCGTGATAGAGCAGCTGAGTTTGTTTGTTTAGAACGAGCTTCTTGTTTTTCCAGGCTTCATCCCTCCGCGAAAAGGAGGCCTACATCAACCAAATCTATGCGAAACTTAACCTTATTACTTCTGTTGTTTACCTGTGCCACCACCATTGCACAGACCAGGCAGGCTTATGTAAAAGGTAAGGTTGTAGATATGAATGATAATCCTTTGCCGGGAGTATCTGTAGGTATACTCGGCAGGCAGACGGGGGTACTTAGTTCCGACTCTGGTACTTTCACCATCACCGTTCCGGTGGAACGTGCTATTGCTCTCACCTTTACTTTTACAGGTTACAAAACTGAACAACGAAACTTCCTGCTGAATAATGGTGAAGAAGAATTTATCAGGGTTCGCATGGAGCCTGGTATCCGATCACTTGATTCTGTGATCGTAACTAATCAGCGCCAGCGTCGTGAAGCCGGCCTTGTTGCACTCAATCCCAAAAACGCGATCAACATCCCCTCTCCTTCCGGTGGCATCGAAGGGTTGATCAAGGTAATGGTTGGATCAAATAATGAACTCAGTTCCCAATATTCGGTCAGGGGTGGTAGTTATGATGAGAACCTGATCTATGTAAATGACTTTGAAGTATTCCGCCCCTACCTCGTACGCAGTGGTCAGCAGGAAGGACTCAGCTTTATCAATCCTGAAATGACCCGTAATGTAAGTTTCTACAATGGCGGTTTCCAGGCTAAGTATGGTGATAAACTTTCTTCAGTACTCGATATTCAATACCGCAAACCCAAACGTTTTGGTGGTTCAGCATATGTGGGTTTGCTTGAACAGGGATTGCATCTCGAAGGCACTACAAAAAATTCGAAGTTCAGTTACCTGGTCGGTGTGCGAAACCGAAGCAATCGCAACCTGCTTGCGAGTCAGGAAACACAGGGTAATTATGTTCCTTCTTCATCCGATCTGCAGGCTTTGCTAACTTACCAGGTTTCACCAACAAGCACACTTGAATTCCTTGGTAACATCTCACAAACAAAATTTTCACTTACTCCGGCCTACAGCCAGCTGACCGCTTCGGCATATACAAGTTCCAGGGTCATCAACCTGGGACTCGACATATTTTTCGGTGGGAAAGAAGAAGACAGGTATCTGACCAGTATGGCCGGTTTATCATTCACCCATCAGCCTTCCAAAAATCTGAAGCTGAAATGGATGATCAGTCGTTTTGAAAACAATGAACGGGAATCAATCGATATAACCGGTGCTTATCTTTTTGGTGATCGAGAGTTTGACAGATCACAATCTGAGTTTGGCCTTATCACAAATCCGCTTGGTTCGGGTGTTTACCAAACCTTCAGCAGGAACAGGTTAAACATTGCAGTACTCAATGCAAGTCATAAAGGAACACTTGACAAAGGAAAACATTTTATACAATGGGGACAATCGATAGACAGGCAGACTGTAAAAGATTACCTGAACGAATGGGAGTACCAGGATTCTGCTGGATATAGTCTCCCCTATAACCCGGATCTTCTTGCATTTTCAAAAGCAGTAAGATCAACGGCAGATCTGAATGTGATCAGGCTGAGCGGTTATGTGCAGGATAATATTATATTGAACGATTCTTCAGGATTCAGTCTGCAGGCAGGTTTGAGATATAACTATAATACACTCAATAAAGAGTTTCTTATTTCACCAAGAGTTGGTGCTTCATGGAAACCTGCTGACTGGAGCAGGGATGTGATCTTTCGATTTGCAGCGGGTTTGTATCAGCAACCGCCATTTTATCGCGAGCTGAGA
>JBEVNF010000475.1:0-9628 GCA_040508255.1 Flavitalea sp. | reverse complement strand
CGGCCTTTGCCGGGATCCATAAAAGCAAAAGCAGCGAACTGGTCAGATAAATACGATGAAACCGTATTCGAAATCCCTAAGCCAGGAGTTTATCATTCTTCCAGCTATATTTCAATTTACTGAAAAAAAGAGTCAATATTTTTCAGCTTCCTGCATGATCCGAAAAAATAGCGAAACAGTTTTGCCTTAACTGGTGTTAGCGCAAAAATGTGTTTCTTATGATCAAGGGTCATCTTGTATTGATCGGCTATTGGATTTCGTTTGCCATTATTCACCACGTGATGGCAACTGAAAGTTTTAAGCTGCATTCAATCAAAGCCCTGGGTGCAATGGGTCATATATACCGTTTGGTTTATTCTGTTGTTGCTTCCATAACCCTGTTTCTTGTACTCGAGAAACATTTTGGGACCCCAATAGTTTCGGTTCCGGTTCCATTCGGGGTTGCAATGATTGCCGGAGTGCCGGGGCTGATGGTCGGACTATATATTGTTCGTGCCTGCCTGAATAAATATTTCCTGAAACTCAGCGGGGTAGGCATATTTAACGATAATTATCAAACACCTGCGCTTGAAACAACCGGCCTCCACCGGTACTGCCGGCATCCGCTTTACCTGGGAACATTGATCACGATCTGGTCCTTACTGATCCTGTTTCCTGATGTTCGCGGTTTTATCAGTTGTATGTCGGTGACTATATATGTATTGTATGGTACAGGTCCGGAAGAAACAAAACTTATGAAGCAGTTTGGAAACGATTATGTCAGATATCGAGAGAGAACACCTGCTATTTTTCCACGCTTCTTCTTTCTCTTTAAGTGATAGTGCTTAAATAAACCCTGCTCGTGCTGTATCAATCACGCATCTTTAATTTAAGATTCAGAATATTATATTTAACACACAATCTTGATCAAATAAGCAAGTATGTGCGTGGTTTTTTGATAATCCGGCACATATTCATTTAAATTTAGGGTAACAGGTACGATGTGAAGATGTATCGTATAATTATTCATGAATTATACAAACCCTGCCCAGGATGCTGATCCCTCCATTATATAAAACGGTATACGTAAAACAAGGCCGGCTCACAATCACCGTTCATTACAGTAAGGTAACGGCGCAAGACTACCAGGTCTTTTCAGGTTCACCTGCATTTTTTTCGATTATGGGTACCCGTGAGTGTATTGTTTGCGTGTTCCATGAATTACTCGAAACTCATCATGTCGTAGATGACAAACTACCGGCGGGCAGAAGACAAGCTCTTATCACAGCTATATGCATTGCGATCAAACAGCATGTCGTGAATTCCGTCAATATAAGTGGTAAGGGACCGCGCCTTGGTAATCATGGCTGATCGTGAACATTTATTTTTGAGGTGATAATTAAGCAACTAATTATTGGTTAATTAACCTGCCTCTCAAATCTCCGAACGTAGCTTTAGCAAATGAAACTAAACGGAAGCTTGTTTTTCCGTAGCAATTTGTGTTTGACAACAACAAATTATTCTTCCCCTTCAATAGCAAAGGCTAACCGCATGTGAAATGAAATACCGAAAAGTTTTGTTAAGTATAAGAATTGGATTTAATCGGGCTGAATTTCTATTCCGGCCCCTTTCTTTTTTGCACGCAACACGATTGCGGAAAACAGTCAGCGCTGTCACAGTTGCTACCTGGTTCAAAAATAATTAATGATGAATACCAAAGTTGAGGCGCTGCATAATATGGGGCAAAGTATCTGGTTGGACTTTATTGACAGGAAGATCATGGATTCCGGAGAACTGGAGCGATTGATTACCGAAGAAGGAATCCGGGGAATTACCTCCAATCCATCAATATTTCAACAGGCCATCAGTAGTGGTAATGATTATGATGATGACATTATCGCGGCTTCGCAGGTGCTTGGTACAAATGATGAGATATATTACTCACTGGCAGTTTCAGATATACGGCGTGCTGCAGACTTACTGCATCATGTTTATAATGGTAAAACCAGGGGTGCAGATGGTTATGTCAGCCTGGAGGTTTCTCCCCACTATGCATATAATACATTTGAGACAATTTTCCAGGCAAAGGATTTATGGGAACTGGTCTGCCGTGAAAATCTTATGATCAAGATTCCCGCAACTACAGAAGGTCTTCCTGCGATACGGGAATGTATACGCCTGGGGCTTAACGTGAATGTTACCTTAATTTTTAGTCTTACACGTTACCGGGAGGTTGTTAACGCATATTTATCCGGGTTGCAGGATCGTCTCAACGATGGTAACGAAATTGCTCATATCGCCTCTGTCGCAAGCTTCTTTCTTAGCCGGATAGATATAAATATCGGTCCGTTGCTTGAGCGCAAAGATCTTGGCGCACTTAATGGTCACGTTGCAATAGCGATGGCCAGGAAGGCTTACGCTATTTATGAAGAATGCTTTTTGGGTAAAAAATTTGAACAGCTCAGAGAACATGGCGCTTTACCCCAACGATTACTCTGGGCGAGCACAGCTGCGCGCGATCCTAAAATGACTGACACATTTTACATTGAAACCCTCATATTTCCGGAGACAATCAACACACTGAATTTGTCAACACTTAACGCTTTTTTTGATCGCGGAATAGTTGACGGCTCCATGCTTATTGGATTAAAGGCGGCCGACGAAATACTCATGCTGCTCGAAGAAAACGATATCGATCTGGAAGCATTGGCAACCCGGCTTGAAGACAAAGGTGTTGTATTATTTATAACCGCTTATGAAGAAATTCTGGCCACTATTGAAGAACAAAAAACAATCGTAAGGATCTGACATGTTAAAGTTGTTTTAACGTCATTAAATGTAATTAAACAACAGCAAGATGACACGAATAAAAATTATTCAGAGCCATCTTTGTTGTATTGGTCAGCTCTCCGATACGGGGCAGGATCTTAATCAAATTGTAATCGTTCATGTCAGCAGTTATTTTTTTCGTGGTAATGTGGTATCTCTCTTTATTTTCTCAAACATTTTTTTATCACCGTTATGCATCGCATGGTGCATTTACCATGAGTAAATTCTGGGAACGTTTTTTCTTTGTTTTTTCTTATTTCGCACAGGGATCACATTTTTTAAGTCCTGCAGCCTACGCAGTGATGCATAGAATGCATCATGCTTATACTGACACTCCTAACGATCCGCACTCACCAAACTATTCAAAAAATCTGTTTGCCATGATGTGGCGCACGAGAAACTTCTATCGAAACATCGCTATTGGTAAAACTGAAGTGGACCCTAAGTTTGCTAAGAATCTTCCGCATTGGCCAAGCCTTGAAAAATGGGGTGGATCGGCCATTTCGAGAGTACTTTGGTCCGTAATATACCTTGCAGTGTTCATAGCACTTGATACACCATGGTGGCTGTATTTTTTACTGCCGGTAATTATGGCAATGGGCGCATTTCACGGTGCCATCATCAACTGGTTTGCACACAAGTTTGGTTACATAAACTTCCGTTTGCGTAATACGGCACAAAATCTTTTTTCACTGGATATCTTTATGCTGGGTGAGTCTTATCATAACAACCACCACAAAAATCCGTCTTCCATTAATTTTGGCGTTAAATGGCACGAGCTTGATCCGGTTTACCCGGTGATTCGTTTTTTAAACTGGATCAAGGTGATCCGTATCAAAAAAGCAGACAATTTATCAGATGGATAATTCAGGTATTAAAGGCAAACACGGATGGTAGTTAATCTGCAGGAAGTGCTTCTTCCAAAGCAAGAGAGATCACGAAATACAATTCTTCAGGATCAGAGGGTTTAGAACAGAAGTGTGTAGCGCCCAGATCTCTAAGCTGCTTCGCTTCTTCATTGTCTGTTGAAGTTGTTAGGATCACTATGGGAATACCTGCACATCGCGGATTTTGTTTTAGCTGTATCAACACATTTTTGCCACTGATCTTGGGCATGCGTAAATCAAGAAAGATGATATCAGGAAATGAAGTTTCTTCTTTGGCCAGCAGATCCAAAGCCTTTGTTCCGTTCTCAACAACAGTTAATGAAAATCCCAGGTCAAATTCGTTGATTGCTGAAGCAAAGAGTTCCCTGTCTTCCCGATCATCGTCAACGAGCATAATATGTATAGCTTCTTTCAGCGACATGGCTTTCAGTTATTTTACTGCACGTAATTTATTTTGCGCGAATAAGCTTGTTTTAAGCTTGTAAGCTGCGGTGGTTAGCCCGGTGATCTTTTTAAACTGGCTGCAAAGATGTGGGACACTGCTGAAATTCAGGATGTAAGAAATTTCTTTTACGCTGAGTTCATCATTCTGCAATAACTCCTTAACCCTGGTTATCCTTTCTTCAATATAAAAGCGCTCAATTGTCACGCCTTCAATTTCAGAAAAAACATTTGCAAGGTAGGTATAGTCATGATGCATGCTGCTACTTAAAAATTCTGAGAACCTGAAGTCCGCTGCTATATCTGCGCTTCGCATTTTTGTGCGTATAAGAATCTTGATCTGTTCAATCAGTGTCGATTTTTTATTTGGAAGTACATCCAGTTCGCATGCGTTCAACTCTTGCCGGAATTTTTCAAACTGATAGTCCGTAAGAGGTTGCCTGAGTTTCACAACACCGAGTTCTACCGTTACAAAATCAATTTCGAGGTTTGTGAGGATTGCTTTAACAACCATCACGCATCTCAGGCACATCATATCTTTTATATATACATTCATACTTACATCGTATTATATGCTATTTTGATGCCATCTGATCTTTTTTAGCGATTTGCACTTATGTGAGCGGGAAAATCAGTGTGAAAGCTGCTCCCTCTCCAACGGCTGCATTCGCAGTAATAGTGCCTCCATGATTGAACATGATCTGGCTGCACAAGGCGAGACCAATTCCTGTTCCCTCAAACTCTTCCGGTGAATGTAAACGTTCAAAAATCTGGAATATTTGCTCAGCATATTCCTGTTCAAAGCCAATACCATTATCCCGTATAACGATCTCGAGATATTCCCCGTTATGGGGTAGATCCTGCCGGTTCGTACCAGGATCAGTCGTCTGACGGGCTGTAATTGTTATAACAGGTGAAACCGTTTCCTGCCTGAACTTGAGCGCATTCGTAAGCAGATTGGTAAACAGTTGATTCATCTGGAGATGGTTGGCACTGATCACCGGGAGATCACCTTCTCTTATGATCTTCGCGTCATTGTCCGAGATGAGTAGCTCAAGGTCCCCGAGCACATCATCCAACACAGACTGAAGATTCACTTTTGTGAAATCGCTGTTGCCCTTCAGGACCTTTGAATATTCGAGCACCTCTTTGACGAGTAGCGACATTCGTTCAGAAGACGCTTTTATCTTTTGAATAAACTCTTTTCCCTCTTCAGGCATATACTTCGAGAAGCGACGGTTCAGGATCGCTGTGAAAGTTTTTATTTTTCGCAATGGTTCCTGCAGGTCATGTGAGGCGATGGATGCATACTGCTGCAGGCTATCATTGGAATGGTTGAGTTTCTCATTGGTTTCACGCAGTTCTTTGGTACGTGCCAGAACCTGTGTTTCCAGCATTTGTGCTGCAAGTTTCTGATCATGTATATCACTCAGAATACCCACCCAGTTTTTTACCTGTCCACCCGGATCAACCACTGCTGATGCTTTTGCCACATGCCATCTATATGAACCCTCAGCCGTCAGTACTAACACCTCATTGAAAAAGTCGGCTCCAGATTTCAGCGACTCCTTCCATAATGCTTCATTAGCCGCCAGGTGATCAGCATGAATAAATGAACCCCACTGGTTCTTTGACAGTTCATCCACGTCAACCCCTGTGTAATCATAAAATCTTTTATTCATGATCTCGAATTCTCCTGTTGGCATTGCCGTCCAGGTTATCTGGTGGGAAGCCTCAAGCAGCAATTTCAGATTGTCGGACACTTTTTTGTCAGCGAGTACCTGGTTGGTTATATCATAACCCAGAATCAGCAGACCGATAATGCCACCATCTTCACCAAACAGGGGTTGAATTGAAATATTGGTGTAAATGGTTTCTGTTTGCCCGGAGGAAGGGGCTTTCCGCGCAAATGACAATTGATTATTTCGGTAAATTTCTCCCGTTCTATAAACATGATCAAGTTTATCAATTACGTTTTTTCGATCGGAAATATTCAACACTTCAGAAAATTTGATACCCGTGGACGTGCCTGAGTCAAAAAGTTCGGTAAAAGTCCGGTTCAACAGAACAATTACATGTTCAGGTCCATTAACCGTCGCTGCAAACGCGGGGGACTGCATGATCATATCCTGAATTCGCGTATTCTGAACTTCGATCAGTTTCCTGCTACGAACTTTTTCAGTGACGTCCACTGCGAACAGGAATACTGCTTTGCGGGATTCTTCGCCACCGGTAACTGGTTTAAGCAGCAGATCAATATATCGTTCTTCTCCTGTGTTTCCCGCACTCACTATTTTGAATTCCTGCGCATACAACGGCTTTTGTTTGTCCAGTACTTCTTCAAACATGTCTTTTAAGCCAAATGATGTCAGCACCTCTGAAAGATAGCTGCCAGCTGACGATGATATAGTTTCAAATAACAATTTGAACGCGGTATTTGAAAATTCAATCGAGTAATCGGCATTGATAATGCCGAGGATAGAGGGTGCATCCATGAAAAAATCATATAGCAGCCTTCTTTCTTTTGCTACAAGCTGGGCCTCAAATTTTAAACGCTCCGTCAGTTTTTTTCGTTCTGTTATGTCAAACAGTGCTACCAGCAGAAGTCCATCTGTTTTTTCTTCTGTTATAACTTCATGTGCGTTTAACAAAAACGTTCTGCTACCGCGAACTTCATCTGGTATATCGAGTTCCATGTTCTGAATCGGCTGGTTCTTCAGGAACACATCATTAAGTGCGTTCTCAAGCCCGGCGGTGTTCCAGATACCATTCTGTATCCTGAATAATGATCGTCCAACAACATAACCTGCTTCCTGGCCAAAAAGACTAAAAAAGTTACGGCTTGCAAATTTTATGTTCAGTTGTCTTGTCAGAATCAGAAGCGGTTCATAAACTGTTTCAATAATTGATTCCGCATAGTTCCTCGCCCGGTTAACCTGTTCGTTTTTTTCAAATAGCTCCTGGTTCAGCAACATAAGTTCTTCGTTCGAACTCTGTACTTCTTCTTTGGTTGTCTCGAGTTCTTCATTAAGACTTTGCAACTCCTCGCTGCCTGAAAGCAATTCTTCATTGGTGCTTTGAAGATCCTCATTGGCTGCTTCCTGATCCTGGGTAATTGCTTTCATGTCTTCCCGCGTTTGCGACAATTCCTTTTCCAGCTGATCGAGGCGAGCCCGGTACTGATTAAGCAGTTCATCGTCACCCCCTGGTTCACCAGCCCTTACTTTTCGCATATCGGCATCTACCTCCGATGAGTCTGTCTCTTTAAACAACACGAAATAATAAGGATCGATGGTTTTGGCCAACGGGAACACTTCAATATCTGCCAGCAAGTTCCCATTTTCAACTACAATACCTTTCTTTTGAGATGTTCCACCTGTTTCTTTGGCGACCTGTATAAGGTTGTGCAGTTCAAATCCTAATCCCTCCCTGGCCATACGGATCAGGTTCAAACTGGCTTTGCCTTCGGCGGGTTGCAGGAATTTCCCCGTGGCCCCTCTGAACTGAACAACTTCGTTATGCTGGTTGATGACGACTCCGATATCTCCGTGCCTTGCCAGCAAAGTTTCGGTTGTTGCCTGTGTAACATCGTTCGTGCCTTGCCTGTGTATATTTCCGATTGCTTTCAGTTTAAGCAGATTTTCCTGCCGGCGCGTTGCAAAAGGGATAAATTTCCCGGGACCAGGTATCCGCTTAAATATCTTATCTGCCTTGTAGTAATCTTCAAATATAGGAGACGAGGAGCCAACAGTTTCCGAGTTGCCCAGTACAAGAACCCCGCCTTCTGCAAGCGAATAATGAAATGTGGATAGTGCTTTTTGCTGGAGATAAGGTTCCATGTAAATAAGCACATTACGGCAGCTAATGAGATCCAGTTTGGCGAATGGCGGATCAGTCAGGAAATTCTGAACAGCAAATATGCACATCTCGCGGATCGACTTTTTCACCTGGTAATGCCCGGCGGAAAATATAAAAAATTTTTTGAGGCGTTCATCTGAAACGCCTGCAAGATCTTTTCTGTCATAGATACCGGACCTCGCCTTCCTGATCACTTTATCTGAAATATCTGTTGCAAAAATCTGGATAGAAGATGTTGTAAGATGGACGGGAAGGGCTTCTGCAATCAAAATTGCGAGCGAATAGGCTTCCTCACCGGTAGAGCAGCCGGCTACCCAGATACGAACGGTTTCACCGGCATTTTTTAATTTAAAGAGTTCCGGGATCACTTTCTTTCTGATAGTTTCAAAGACCGTCAGATCGCGGAAAAACGCAGTTACAGGTATTACGAGATCGTGAAAAAGAGCTTCCTGTTCCTGTTTGTTATAAGTGAGAAGATTATAATATTCCTTAAGACCGGTAACTTTTTTGATACTGATCCGGCGAAGTATCCGCCGGCGTATGGTCGTTTGTTTATAATAAGTAAAGTCCGCATCACGCACTCCTTTAAGTATGCCCAGAATCTTCCTGATAAACTGGTCCTCTTCTTCTGCTACTCCGGGCATTAGTGGATTGGGCGAATTCTTCAGATTAGCAGTCAGTTCTACCAGGTGTTTGGGGATGTCTGAAGACTTTAGAACATAATCAACAACCCCCGCATCGATGGCCCCACCCGGCATTGCATTATAGGTAGCGTTGTCATTTTGCGCGATGGTAATACCACCCTGATCCTTGATCGTTTTCAGACCGATAGTACCATCATTTCCAGTTCCTGATAATACCACTCCAATACTGAACTCCTGGTGAATCTCCGCAAGAGACGAGAAAAAAAGATCTATGATATTTTCACGTTCATATCCTGCCCGCGGATGAAGATCAAGCTTGCCGTCGTTTGCAATAAGCAACTTGTTCGAGGGAATAATATAGACATGATCAGGTTTTATCCTTATCTCATCTATGATCTCAACTACTGGAACCTGCGATATTTTTTGAAGTATGTGAGTTAGCAGACTCTCATATTTCGGTGAAAGATGTTGAACAAAGATGTAGGCCATCCCTGAATCAACTGGTATGTTGCTGACCAATTCTTTAAAAGCATCCAGTCCGCCTGCAGACGCACCAACCCCGACAACGGGAAAAAGATTTTCTGAAGGAGTGAGATTCTGGAGGAAGTGATTGGTGTCTGACATTTAAAACTATTAATTATAAAACCCTGTTTACCATGCTAAGTTGGCGACACTGTGCAAATAACTGATGCTATTTTAGAATCCTCTTTCTAAAGAGCTTTCTGACACACTACCACGTTTCTATTACGTGAACAAGGTACTAAATGTCTGCATTATACCGGATAAAGTCCGGATTATCGCTCCGTCCCACAATGGGTAACGATTGCAGCAGGCGAATCAATATTATAGCTTATTACTGCCGATTATATCCTGTTAGTATGCGAAGTGCCCGAAAAAGCCTGAATCACCGGCGCACAGGTATTGATGCTCGCAGATAAATAAAATTATGATGAGTAGAACAGAACCGGAGTTTGTACAAGGCTTAACACC
>JBEVNF010000401.1:0-5774 GCA_040508255.1 Flavitalea sp. | reverse complement strand
GTCTATTATGGTGCCGCTGTTGCAGGCCCTGTATTCAAAGAAATTTCAGACAAGCTTTACGCACTGAATACCAATAAAGAGAAAAGAAGAGACCATACACCGGCAAGAGACAGCAGCAACTACTATTATGCAGGTGCAGCAAAAGAGATTACAACCGTGATGGATAAACTGCACATCGCTTATGCTGATTCTTTAAGAAACAATGAATGGACAAGTGTGTATGCGGTGAATTATTCACCGGTGTTGAATGGACAGGAAATAGCAAAAGATAAGATGCCTGACCTGCGCGGAATGGGACTTAAAGATGCACTGTTTCTGCTGGAAAGCATGAATCTTAAAGTGGTTGCAAAGGGAAAAGGAAAAATAAAGATGCAGAGTGTTAATCCCGGTGCAGCGATTGCAAAAAATCAAAAGATAACAATAGAACTTAATTAATAACTGTGGCAGTATTACAAGACATATTATACAAGGTTGCGATCCGTGCTGTTGCGGGGAACATGGCCATTGAGGTAAATGATCTGCAGATCGATTCACGGAAGATTACTCCTGGTTCAGCGTTTATCGCGATCAAGGGTGCCACTTCTGATGGTCACCAGTTTATTGATACAGCTATTGAAAAAGGTGCAGTTGCTGTGATACTGGAACATATGCCGGCCGAAACAAAGGAAGGTATCACCTATATCCATGTACAAAACAGTGCCTCTGCCGCTGGATTCATGGCGCATAATTTTTATGGTCAGCCTTCTGAAAAACTGAAGCTGGTTGGTGTTACCGGTACCAATGGCAAAACAACCATTGCAACGCTGTTATTCAAATTATTTTCAAAGCTTGGTTATAAATGTGGGTTGCTCAGCACAGTACAAAATCATATTGGTGATGAAGTAATTGTTGCAACACATACCACACCAGATGCAATCAGCCTCAACGCAATGCTGAAACGTATGGCAGATGCAGGTTGCACGCATGTGTTCATGGAAACCAGCTCGCATGCTTTACACCAGGATCGTGTTGCGGGTTTGCTATATGCCGGTGCACTGTTCAGCAACATCACACATGATCACCTTGATTATCATAAAACCTTTGATGAATATATCAGGGTAAAAAAATCATTCTTTGATAATCTGCCTGCAAGCGCCTTTGCTATTTCAAATGCGGATGACAAACGTGGTGCAGTGATGCTTCAAAACACTGCTGCAACAAAATATTTCTATAGTCTTAAAACCATAGCGGCATTCAAAGGAAAGATCATTGAAAATGGTCTCACCGGTTTGCATATGACGATCAACGAACAGGAAGTTCATTTCCTGCTGATTGGTGAGTTTAATGCTTACAATCTGCTTGCAGTTTATGGAGCGGCTGTTTGTCTTGGAGAAGATAAGGATGAGGTTTTGCTTGCGCTTAGCAGCATTACCGGCGCTGAAGGAAGGTTTGAGTATATCATCTCGCCAAAAGAGAACATCATCGGTATTGTTGATTATGCGCATACGCCAGATGCGCTGATTAATGTACTGACAACCATACAGAAACTGAGAAAGGGCCACGAGCAGATCATAACCGTTGTGGGTTGTGGTGGTGACCGTGATAAAACAAAACGTCCGGTGATGGGTGAAGCAGCCTGTGAGTATAGCAACAGGGTGATCTTCACTTCCGATAATCCAAGAAGCGAAGATCCGCTTGAGATCCTGAAGGATATGGAAACCGGTTTGAATACTGCAGCAAGAAGAAAGTTCATTTCAATTGCTGACAGAAAAGAGGCGATAAAAACAGCGATCAGCCTTGCGAATCCGGAAGACATTGTGCTGATAGCAGGAAAAGGTCACGAAAAATACCAGGAGATAAAGGGTGTGAAATATCCTTTCGACGATAAACAGATTTTGATTGAACTGTTCAGCATCCTTGAAAAATAATATTTATGCTCTATCACTTTACAGAATGGTTACAACAAATAGGGGTTAAATACCCGGGCAGTGCGCTGTTTCAGTTCATTACTTCCCGTGTGTTGCTGGCTGTGCTGTTGTCGCTGGTGATCTCAGCTGTATTCGGAAAGAAGCTGATCAACTTCCTGCGCAAGATGCAGGTGGGTGAATCTGTACGTGATCTTGGTCTTGCAGGTGAACAACAAAAGAAAGGAACACCAACAATGGGTGGTATCATCATCATCATGGCGATACTCATCCCTACGATCCTGTTGGCTGATCTTCATAAGGCTTATATCCGTTTGATGATCTTCAGTACGATCTGGTTGGGAATGATCGGCTTTATTGATGATTACCTGAAACTGCGTTCTAAAAAGATGGCGCAGAAGATGGGTGCTGATTATAAAAAGAGTAACAAAGACGGTCTTGCCGGCTGGTTCAAAATACTTGGACAGGTGGTGCTTGGACTTGTGGTTGGTCTGACGCTTTACTTCAATGACAGCACTAGTGTATGGCGTGAATACGTTGGCGAAACGCTTCCTGCTGATACTACCAATGTCAGAAAGGTAATGTTTGACGGAAAGGAACGTGTGTTTGTTGTTGTTGAGGAGCCTATCACGACTATACCATTTGTTCGTAATCATGAATTCAGGTATTCAAAGATGCTTCCTGAAGCATTACGCGGATATACATGGATACTTTATGTGATTGTCGTGATTTTCATTATTACTGCGGTTTCGAATGGTGCGAATATAACAGATGGTCTGGATGGGTTGGCGACGGGAGTGAGCGCGATCATAGGTGCATGTCTTGGAATTTTTGCTTACTCGAGTGGTAACCTCCGGTTTGCAGAGTATCTCAACATCATGTATATACCAAACCTTGGCGAGCTGTCCATTTTTATTGGTGCATTGATAGGAGCCTGTGTCGGTTTTCTCTGGTACAACTCTTATCCCGCGCAGGTTTTCATGGGTGATACAGGAAGCCTGATGCTTGGTGGTGTAATCGCTGCACTGGCGATGATCGTAAGAAAAGAATTACTGATTCCAATATTCTGCGGAGTATTCCTGGTGGAGGTATTGAGTGTGAGTATACAGGTTACGTATTTCAAGTACACGAAAAAGAAATATGGCGAGGGGCGTAGAATCTTTTTGATGAGTCCTCTGCATCACCACTATCAGAAACTCGGATATCATGAGAGCAAGATCGTGACAAGGTTCTGGATCGTGACAATACTGTGTATCATATTCGCAATCGTAACCCTTAAAATGAGATAAGGTTTTGACAGCGAAAATGGTCATACTTGGTGGCGGGGAAAGTGGCGTGGGCGCTGCGATCCTTGCGGCGAAACAGGGTTTCGAAGTGTTTTTATCTGACGGTGGAAAGCTGGCAGAAAAATACCAGCAGGAGCTGGAGCGTAACGGGATCACATACGAACAGGGACAACATACTGAAGAAAAAATACTGGCGGCTGATGAGATCATCAAAAGCCCTGGGATACCAGAAAAGAATGAGCTGGTAAAGAAAATCAGGAAGAAAGGAATTAAGATAAGTAGTGAGATAGAGTTGGCTTACCGCTATAAAGGTGAAAGCAAAATTGCAGCGATCACCGGAAGTAATGGTAAAACAACAACAACAACGATGACTTACCATATCTGTAAACACGCAGGTATCGACTGTGCAGTTGTTGGAAACATCGGTTATTCGTTTGCAAGGCAGGTCGCAGAAGATCCGAAAGAATGGTATATCGTGGAGGTCAGCAGTTTTCAGCTTGATGATATCCATGAGTTCAGACCAGATATCGCGATCCTGACAAACATCACAGAAGATCATTTAGACAGGTACGAATACAAGTTTGAGAATTATATAAAGAGCAAATTCAGAATAACCGAAAATCAGACCAGTGAGGATTATTTCATTTACTGTGATGATGACCCGGTAACAAAAGAGTACATCGGCAAATTTACTATCCATTCTAACCCATTACCATTCAGTATGAATCACGAAACTAACAGAGGAGCATCCCTGAAAAACGGACAGATGACAGTTGCAACTTCGGACGAAAAAGTTCAAATGAGTATCTACGACTTTGCAATTAAAGGAAAACACAATCAATATAATACCATGGCAGCATCTACAGCAGCTGTTCTGATTGGTGTCAGGAAAGAGAAGATCCGTGATGCTATGCAGCACTTCGAATCACTGGAACACAGGATGGAACATGTCAGCACTGTACGTGGTGTTGATTTCATCAATGATAGTAAGGCAACAAATGTTAACAGTACCTGGTATGCCCTCGAGAGTATGGAGCAACCAACGATCCTGATATTGGGTGGTGTTGATAAGGGTAATGATTACTCTATCATCATGGATATCGTGAAAGAGAAGGTTAAGGCAATCATTTGTCTCGGTACTGACAATCTGAAAATTCATGAAGCATTTAAGAACGATGTAGAGATCATCATGAATACCAGCAGCGCTGAAGAAGCAGTAAAGACTGCGTTTCATATTGCCAGCAAAGGTGATGCAGTATTGCTGAGTCCGGCATGTGCAAGCTTCGACCTGTTCCGTAATTACGAAGACAGGGGACAGCAGTTCAAGCAGGCAGTTCGCAACCTGTAAGAATGGAAATGGAATGGATGTAAAAATGAAATAAGAATAAAGAGGATTGAATAGTTACTCAACGATACAAAACAAAGCACTTAAAGGACTGGGTCAAAAAACCCAGGGTGATAAAGTGATCTGGGCAATGGTGCTTTTGCTTGCATTGGTGTCAATGCTTGTGGTTTATAGTTCAACGGGATTGCTTGCCTATCGTCTTAATAAAGGGAATACGGAGCTGTATCTTTTTAAACAGATCGTATTTATATGTATTGGTGTTGCGATCATATATTTTTCACATCGTGTTAATTATACGTTGTATTCGAAAATTGCAACAGTGCTCTTTCTTATATCGATTCCCTTGTTGGTATATACCCTGTTTTTTGGGGTAAGATTAAATGAGGGAAGTCGTTGGATCAGGTTGCCACTGATCAATCTGACTTTTCAGACTTCAGATCTTGCAAAGCTTGCCCTGTTCATGTATCTCAGCCGCACGCTAAGTAAGAAGCAACATGTAATCAAGGATTTCAGGAAAGGATTTCTTCCGGTAATCATCCCGGTGGGTCTTGTTTGTTTGCTGATTGCGCCTGCCAACCTTTCCACGGCATTGCTTGTTGGTGCAACGAGTATGTTGCTGATGTTTATCGGGAGGGTGAATACAAAGCATATTCTCGCAACGATTGGTATCGCGCTGATACCATTGGTGCTGTTGGTGGTTACCTCGCTGGCGCTTTATGATAAGGAAGCCGGTAAAAGCCGTGAGTTGCCTGCAGCGCTGGAAACGGGTCGTGTTTCAACCTGGATCAAGCGTGTACAGAATTTTGTGTACGACAGCAAACAGGTCGATAAAGATGAAAACTACCAGACCAACCAGGCAAAGATCGCTATTGCAAAAGGTGGTCTGTTTGGTCTTGGGCCCGGAAACAGTGAACAAAGAAATTTTCTTCCGCATCCATACTCTGATTTTATCTATGCGATCATTATAGAAGAGTATGGAATTGTTGGCGGAGCATTTGTAATTTTTATCTACCTGATCTTTTTATTCAGGTGTCTGATGATATTCAGGAAATGTCCCTATGCATTCGGAGTATTCCTTGCATTGGGATTGAGCTTTACACTGGTGATACAGGCATTGATCAATATGGCCGTGACCGTAAACCTTTTTCCTGTAACGGGAGTAACGCTTCCGTTGGTGAGTATGGGTGGTAGTTCATTCCTGTTCACCTGTTTCGCGATCGGGATCATTCTGAGTGTCGC
>JBEVNF010000387.1:0-9037 GCA_040508255.1 Flavitalea sp. | reverse complement strand
TGCTTGGCGCATTTATTCTCTGGTCGGCAATTGGCGTTGGAGAACTTTTGCCGAAAATAAAATTGATGATGGATTCGTTTTAGTACGCAACCATTAACCTTGAAAATCAAATTTACCCTTTATGTCAACCCAGGGCTTTTACAACAGATTTGCCGCATTTTATCCTTTTGTTGATTTCTTTCTGTCTATGCATAAGGGTATTTTGAATGAAGAGCTCAATGCATTGCCGGCCGGCAGATTACTTGAGGTTGGTGTTGGTAATGGCAGCAATCTTAAATGGATGCAGAAACATCAGCTCACCGGGATCGATACATCGTTTGGGATGCTGATCCGTGCCCGGAAAAAAGTTGACCGGATGGAAGCAGGTTATCTTCGTGCGCATCCTAAGATGTCAATAGACAAAGACGCTGCGATTCAAAAGTATGTCAATGTTCATCTTGCGGAAATGAGTGGTGAGCAGATGACATTTCAGGATGAAAGTTTTGATTACATAGTTTTATCGCATGTGCTTGCAGTAACAAGAAATCCTGACAGAATGCTGGGTGAATGTTACAGGGTTTTGAAACCGGGTGGTCAGCTTTTGATCCTGAATCATTTTACACCACGTAACTGGTTCGGATTTGTTGACAAACTGGTAAAACCGGTTGGTAAAGCACTTCACTTCAGATCAGTTTTCAATATTGAATCTATTCCCAACACCAGGAAGTTCAGACTCGTAAAGGAACGTGCTGCTTCCGGTCCCGGGTATTTCAAGCTAATGATCTACACCAAAGATTGAAAAAGAAATACGCTATAATCTTATTTGCATTATTGTTCTGCCTTTTTGTTTATGTATTCTACAGAACAGGCAAAACGGTTGTAACAAGTCTTTCAATTGATTTGCTTGGTGCACAAAATTATGATCAGATGCGAAGCTTCCTGCAGGAACTGATGCCGTTACCTGATCTTGTTGTGTATTCGATTCCGGAAGGATTGTGGGTATTCTGTATTACGCTTACCTCTGTGGGTTTGTATGTTATTCGCCCCGCTTATGATCTTGTATATCTTCCGCTGATTTTTGCTTCGGGATTGGAACTATTTCAATTTGTGGGATTGACGAAAGGAACCTTTGATTTTGTTGATCTTGGTATTTCTTTGTTGGCCTGGATAGCCGCGAGACATCTTGTAAAACAGCGGGAAGTTGTTAAAGAATTTTTCAGCCCTTTCGACAAGAGAAGTTTTATTTGCCTGGTAAGTTACCTGATCGTGTATTTAGCGCATGTATTGAATTAGAAACTTTCAATACATGCGCTTGTAGAATTCTGAGGAGTTATCCCCCCGACCCCTCTTTAAAAAGTATGGGAGATTTTTATACCAGTTTCATCTTCACCGGATCCCAGTTAATGATCTTCTTCTGAAAATAACTTTCATTACAAGCAAGTGCCGGAGCCGCTGCCCTGAAACCAAAAGTTGCATCTTCAACAACCGGTTTGTTCGCTCTTACTGCATCAAAGAAATTGGTGAAGTGATCAAGATGTTCGTTATATCCCTGCGGTGGTCTGTAAGTAACATTATCTTTTGTAGGACGTTTCTTTTGTGCATCTGTCCATTTTGCATTGTAATCTTTGGTCATTTCTTCCTGCATTGCTTTTGAGAAAGTGAATACAGAATCATAACCACCAAAGCCCGGAGCTTCAGGCATAATGCTATGTGTGATGTCGAGGTTGTTACCCTTTACTACCATTACACCTTCAGAGCCTACGAATCGTGTTACTTCTTCGCCACCGGTGCCACTCACAAAGTTTACCTGCAGGGTAAGCTGGAACGCTGGATGCTCAGGTGTATCGCCATATTGCATAACGCCAGCCATCACATCAGGAAGATCTCTTCCATCTTTCCAGTAACTGAATTGGCCGGTACTGAAAATAGATTGGGGGCCTTTTGAATTGGTGATGAAATGCGTACCACTTAACAGGTGGATGAACAAGTCGCCCGCAACACCGGTACCAACCTGTTTGAATGCGCGCCACCAGAAGAATTTCTTTGCATCAAAAGCCATCTTATCGGTTACTTCGATGAACTTATCCCAGTCGCAGGTTTCTGCGCTTGCATCTTTTGGTATTGTGTATTCCCATGCACCAATTGAGCTCTGACGATCATAAGCGGCATTCACCATGTTGAGTTTTCCGATCTCACCTGCAGCCAATAATTCTCTTGCTTTGGCAAGCGCAATGCTGCTCACACGCTGACTACCTACCATTAAAACCTTACCTGCTTTCTTTTGTGCTTCGATCACACCTGCTCCCTCGCTGATCTTATAAACCATTGGTTTCTCACAATACACTGCTTTGCCTTTTGCAAGTGCATCTTTTGTGATACGCGAATGCCATACATCAGTGGTTGCGATGATCACTGCATCGATATCTTTTTTATCAAGCAGCTCTTTGTAATTCCTTGTTGTGAAAAGATCATTGCCGTATTGTTCTTTGGCATTTACAAGCCGACCGGGATAAAGATCACAGATGCCAGCGAGTTCAACACCTGGTACCTTCAGCGCAGTAGAAAGATCAAAATGTCCCTGCACACCATATCCGATCACACCGAGCCTGATCTTATCGTTGGAGAGTATTTTTCTTTCGTAAAATAATGTGCGTTCTTCTGCTTTTTCCTGGGCCGCAAAAGTGCTTAGTGGCGATGCCGCTGCGAGTAAACCGGTTGCACCGATTTTCTGGAGAAATTTCCTTCTTGAAGAATTCGAATCGTTAGACATATGGAAGCTTTTGGTTTGATTTTGAGATAGCTCCCCGCACTTTAAGGCGGGGAGCTTTATTTACCAATTTACCAAAAATCTCTATTCAAGTGTAGGATTAAAACTGCCGCCCCAGTCGCTATTTTGCTGGATCGCACTGCCGGCAGCAATTACACTCTGCTGGATCGGAGCAAAATAATGGCTCGCAGGCAGTGTATTCACAACAACGCCTGATTGAGGAGTTCCGAGCAGACTATATTTGAAGTTTAATTCTGTGAGCTGATTGAGCAAAGCCAACGGACGCGCCGTAGTGACCGGCATTTCGGTACCATTAGTATTTATCGCGATCGCTTCCACACCGTTTTTGGTTTTGTCTGAAAGCACGTCATACATTCTCCAGCGACGCAGATCATGAAAACGGAAACCTTCAAAACAAAGTTCTACATTTCTTTCGTTAATGATCTGGGTACGCATCTGTTCGCGTGAAGCAGCGGCAGGTAAACCATAGTTACCATCACCACCGGCTTCAATGCCTGCACGCATCCTGATGGTTTTCAGAATCTCAAGTGCGTCCGCAGTGTGACCGGTTTCATTGGCTGCCTCGGCATAGTTCAGCATCACCTCAGCAAATCGCATCACAACAAAGTCAACATCATATTGCTGAACCTGTGCCTGCGTAAGTGAAAGATTGGTATGGCGCTGAATAAAGAAGCCGGTATACCTGTTGTTGTTTTGCGATCTTGTTGAGGTGTTTGGATTCACACCATAATTGTCAAGCGCATCCGCAATACCAACACTTGTGTATTGTCTGTATCCCGATGATGCACCGGCCACCGGGTAGGGTTTTGCGTTCCACAGGATCGATTTGTCGAATCTAGGATCACGATTCTGCCAGTAGCTCTGCAAAAGGTCCGCATCGCTCTTAAAATAAGCGCCTGTGGGATCATTATAAAGCTTACCATCCTTCATCGGGAATGCTTTTATCATCTCCCAGGTTGGACCTGTGTTTGCTGCACCACGACTTATTGAACCGGGCCTTGCGCCATTATCCCAGTTTGCCACTTTATTCGGGAACAGGTTGGTTACCGAAAACACAACCTCGGTGTTTCTTTCAGACAAAGCTGTCTGTCCAAAATCAGCGATCAGGCGATATCCCTGTGCATACAAACTATCATAAGCAAGTTTGGTGGAAGTGTAGGCCTCTGCCCAATAACTGTTGTTCCATGGATTTGAGGGATTGAATTGCGGAGAGGCTTTATACAGAAGCACTTTTGCTTTAAAAGCCTTTGCAAAGTTTCCATCAATTCTTCCCCAGTCGGCAGAAGCAGCAAGTATTCTGCCCGGAAGCAACATTACAGCTGAATCAAGATCCTGTACCATGAACGTAAAACATTCAGCAGTTGAATTACGCGGTATGTTCAGGCTGTCAGCATAACGATCCTGTGGTAGTTTGAGATAGGGAACACCACCGTAGTTACGTACAAGGTGGAAATAAGTATAAGCACGAAGAAAGTAAAACTGACCCAGCAAATTGTTCTTTACCGCCTGAGTTAGATTACTTGTATTTACATTGATGACACCTTCGTTGATCAGTCTTATACGATTGTAGTTTGTGCTCCAGTCTCCATTGCCGGCCCCGGGGATCGCGGTGAGCGCTCCGGCATTCACGGTTGTGATATTATTGATCGGAAAAGAAACACCACCCAACTGATCACTTAATCCATCGGCACCAACATTCCAGTTACCAAATGTATTTGCGTAGATATTGCCAAGATATGCATTGGCCAGATTTGGATCGTTCCATACAAGGTTGGGATCATAACCGGAAAGATTTGGTATGTCCAGCACCTTCGTACAATTTGTAAGCGATACTATCGCGAATATGTATATAAAAAACTTTTTCATTCCTGGTGATTTTGGTTGTTACTACCTTTTTGTTTGTTATTGAAACCTGATGTTAAGACCAATGGTGAATGTTTTCATCACCGGGTATGAATCATAGTTCAATTTTTCATGATCATGAAACTCTTTTATCTCAGAGAAGGTAAACAGGTTTGTTCCGTTCACGAACAACTGAGTACCGGAAAGACCAAGTGGTTTCATCCATAATTCAGGAAGATTGTACGAAATATTCAGGTTTCTCAAACGCAGGTAAGCTCCGTTTCTTAGCCAGAAGCTTGATCCCAGCGTCCCGGACTCCAGCCAGTTCTGACCAATAGGTCTCGGATATTTTGCATTGGGATTTTCAGGGGTCCAAACATCGGTTGTCCATATAGGGTAGTAGGGTCTGACCGAACCACCATGCTGACGCATACCTTCACCATCATTGTTACTTACCATACGGTCATAATTTCCAACACCCTGCATCAATGCGTCGAGTGCAATGCCCTTCCAGGCAATGCTAAAGCCAATACCGTAATTGATACGTGGCAATGCATTGTTGCTTAACAGTACAACATCATTGTCATCAATTTTACCGTCCGGAGTTTTAGAAAAATTTGCACCCCTTACATCCTCGTATCGAATACCACCGAGATATGGTTTTCTTCCGAATGTTGTGTAACCGGAGGCAAGCAATTCATCAAGTTCTGCCTGGGTTCTGATAATACCAACAGCTTTGTATCCAAATAAACGGTTGTTGGGAAATCCAACCGGGTTTCTGAAATCCTGCGGCTGACCCGGGTAGTAAGAAGCATTTGCGGGATCGAGTATATCCCATCTATCTCGTGCGTAACCCATGTTACCATAAACAGAATAGGTGAAATTGCCGATCCTTTCCTGCCAGTTCAATGAAAGTTCAACTCCACGGAATGTGCTCGCAGCGTAGTTTTCCGGGGCAAGTGTCTGACCGTAGGTTACAGGTAAAGTGATCGTTCTTGCTCCGAGAATGTTCTTTTTTGTTTTCTGGAACACATCGATCGTACCACTCAGCCTGCTGTTGAACATAGCGAAGTCAAGACCGATATTTGTTTCATAGTTGGTTGCCCATGTAATTCCGGGAACGGGTGTGGGACCAGCAGCGATGTTGATGTAGTAGGTGTTGCCGAACATATAGCCACCAGAGTTTGCATAGGTTGGTGTGTAGAGGAAAGGTGCGATCTGCTGTTGTGCGACATTCACGAGATTACCGGTACTACCAAAACCTCCGCGGAGCTTCAATTCATTCAACCAGGATACATTGTCCTTGAAAAATGACTCCTGCGAGATTCTCCAGGCAAGTGAAGCTGAAGGGAAAAAACCCCAGCGCTGATCTTTGGCAGCGAGTACTGTTCCATCGTATCTGAACGAAAAGTCTGCAAGATATTTTCCGCCATAGTTATAATTAACTCTTCCGATCCATGCCTGTCTCGTAATGGCGGGATCAATATATTCAGATCCGTCACCAAACCTGTTACCTGCTGATTGCGAATAGGCAAACATCTGGTCGATTGATGAAACCGGCGCATAACCAATTGAGTTAGTACTTATCCTTTTGTTATCAGCCTGCTCAAAAACAGCCATCGCATTTACCGAGTGATTGCCGAATTTTCTGTCATAGTTGAGATACCAGTCAAACTGGTACTTCCAACCAGTGTACAACTGGTACTGAAGGAATGGCTGATTCTGGCTGAAAGTAAATGTGTTGATCTGTGTCGGATCCGGCGGACCAGGCAGATAAGGGTTCGTGCTTGGATCCGCAGAAATGAACCTGTAGTTGTACTGGTAGGTCAGGAATTTCTTCCGATTGTAGTCATTGGCCTCGTAGTTACCAACAACCTTTGTGGATAGACCTTTCACAAACTGATCAAGTTTTACATCCAGTGTAAGTATCGGGTTGATCTGTCTTCTTGTTGTTTTGATATAACGATCACCCTGCACCATGTCGATCACGTTCCATAACTGGAAGGTTCCGATCGCTGGTTGCACGGGATATCTTGTTACTTCGTTGGCAACTGTTCCATCTGCGTTCATATAAAAAGGGAACAGTTTTGGCCAGTTGAAAGTTACACGATAGAAATCTGCAACATCATAATCATCATCCCCTGAAAAAGGCCAGTAGAAACGATCTGCACCTTGTTGGGCCGCTGAAAGATTCAGGTTGATGGAGATTGCATCGCTGATCTTAGCGTTCACATTTGTACGAAGATTGAATTTATTAAAGTCAAGGTTATTATAGGAACCCTGTTCTTTTGTAAAGCCAAGCATTGAATAATAAGTAACCTTATCATTACCACCGCTTACACTGATCAATGCCTTTTGGTTGGCAGGATTGCGCCATACCCAGTCATTCGCATTGTATGATTTGTCTTTGAAGTAATCAAAGATCGCAGGAGTATTTGGCAAAGGATCATTACGACCATTGTATTCATTTCCCCATTGTACCACACGGTTCTGATAGATCAGTTCATCAGTAGCAACTGTTCTGTCTGCAAGCGGCGTAAGGGTAGGTCTTGAGGTAGTCATCGAAGTCTGCGCATTGAACACCGGTTTTCCTGCGGTTCCCTTTTTGGTTGTGATGATCATAACACCGTTACCTGCCTGCACACCATAAACGGAAGCTGTAGCAGCGTCTTTTAAAACACTCATCTGATCTATTTCATTCGGATCAAGTGCATCAAATGCTGCTTTATCTTTAATGATACCGTCAATAACGTATACAGGTTCACCGAAGCTTCCACGAACACGGATCGTAGAAGTTGCACCGGAAAGACCTGAAGTGTTCACAACAGTTACACCGGCAGCACGTCCCGCAAGTGCGTTCGACATGTTGGTAACGGGAATATCTGTGACTGTGCTCATCTTGATAGATGAAACAGCACCTGTTATACTTGATTTTTTCTGTGTGCCATAACCAACCACCACAACTTCATCAAGCTGGCTCTTACCCGTGCCGAGGGCCACATTAAGAAATGTCTGATTGTTAATTGCAACTTCAAGCGTTGAATAGCCTACAAAACTTATTACGAGGCTCTCAGTGCCACTCGGAACCATGATCTTGAAATTACCTATGGAGTCTGTAACGGTTCCTCCCTGTCTGTTCTTAATGGAAACCGAGGCACCTGCAATGGGATTTTGCTGGTTGTCGGTAACTACACCCCGGACCTCAATTCCCTGTTGAAATAAGTTGTAGTTTCCTGTGGGTGATTTTGCATTTGCGCTGGCTGCAAGACACACCAATGCAAACACCGTCAGAAATATTCTGCCCGGCAGAAATCTCTGAATCCTCAAATAAGCAGTTTTGAAGTTCAATTTCTATGATTTTAGAGTGATAAAAATTGGTCAGCCCTAACGTGAAAATCACGAAAGCAGTTATTCTGTTTTCAATGGGTGGGGATGCGGACAAGGGGCAATTAAATTTTACTCAGGTTGCAACACGCAAACTGTCAGTTGGATGGTCCATCGCTTCAAATTGAAGCCCGGCTTGTGTTTAAGGGGTTATAGTTGGGAAGGCAAAACAGGTTGAATGATCAATCGGTTTTAAGATGAAAATAAATGCAACTGTCAGATAAGGCTTAAGTTTGTTGCATCAGATACTTCTTTCAAAGTAAATTGTTTGAAATGACTTTAACAAATTATTAATCCCGTAATACATCAAAGGTGAATATCTGGTTAGGAATGGTGAGAATGCAAGCAATAACAGTCATGTGTATGCGAAAGTAGTTTGATACATACGGTGCGTTATGTTTACTCACTATGTATGAAAATCAAATCCCCGATTCCTGAAACAGATATCGGGGATTTAGTTATTTGGATAATTTCGATTACTCGAATCTGAAAATTATAGGCTGTAATTTATAAGACTTTACAATTCGACCATCCTGCTCGGCCGGTGTCCATTTCGGAGAGTTCTCAATGAGGCGTAAAGCCTCATCATCGAGATAGAAATGTGTTGATTGAAATAATCTTGCTTCAGTTGCCTTCCCGAGTTTATCAACTATAAATATCACGGTTACACGACCAGATATATTTGCTTTGATCGCTGCGGGATGGTAATTCAGATTTTTTGTCAGATATTTTGTCCAGTCTTTCTGCCCGCCTTTGAAAAAAGACTCCCGCTCAACCCTTGTAAAGGTCTTCGAAGTGTCGTTCGATATTGGTTCGGGTTTGGGGGCTGTGAGGTCTATCGAATCTGTGACGACCCCGTTCATAAACTCTCTTTGTGAAACATACTTTCCCGCTGTATCACAATACAGCCAGGTTCCATTTTTCTGATTATTTTTAAAATCCCCCGTTGATTCGAGCATACCATTGGGATGGTAAGAAGAAAACACACCGTTTTTATTTTTAGTGGTCCTGTCTGAAAATGTTATGCTGTTTATTAACGGGCCG
>JBEVNF010000343.1:0-3974 GCA_040508255.1 Flavitalea sp. | reverse complement strand
TAGCCGGAACGGTTGTCCACAAAATCTCGAGTTTGTTATTGTGCGGATAGTAAAATGCAGTTCTTTTTTCGTTGTACTGATATTTGTACGCGAACCAGAAAAGCAAAACCTGTGTGATTACGAATACGATACCGGTGATAGCAATTGTCACGAACATAAGTGTGTCAATGTGCTCACCATGATCAGAGGCAGATGGCTGAACAAGAAGTGTTTTGTGATAGAGTATTTTATTACACCACCACACACCAATCAGGCCAAGTACCAGGAAAGCAACCATCAGGAAGGCATTCACCTTGTTGCTCTGCTCAAAGGCTTTTTTCTCACCTTTAAGTACCGATACATATTCACTGGCCTTGGCAATCTGAAAAGTGATCAGAAAGCCTAAACCGAGGATCGATAAAATAAATACAGCTGTTGTAGACATGATATTTCAAAAAGATTTTAAGTATGATGGATAATACTTTCTTTCACAAATGGGTGGTTCTTCGCCACCAGCGCATTTTTACTCAACACATTACCTGTGACCTGCATGATTATACCAACAAAACCCGCTGCTACGCCAAAATCAAAAAGATTCAGTTCAACATGTTCTTTCAGAACACTTGCAAAGATCATCTGGTAGAAATCGAGCCAGTGACCAAAAATGATCAGGCAGGCCATGAATACGATCACCGTGTAATTTCTCTTTGCACCACGTCTCATCAAAATCAACAATGGAGCAAGGAAGTTAATTATCAGGGTAAGGAAAAATATAAAACTATACGTTCCACCTTTCACGCGTGATTTGAAATAAACTGTTTCTTCCGGAATATTTGCATACCAGATGAGCATATACTGTGAAAACCACAGGTAGGTCCAGAAAACCGAGAAGGCAAACATGAACTTACCAACGTCATGAAGATGCTCCTCGTTAACCCACTCCATATACCCTTTATTCTTAAGGTACACGATGTATAATGCAATCAGCGACATGCCCGCTACAAAGGTACTCGCAAATGAATACCAGCTATACATGGTAGAATACCAGTGTGCATCAATACTCATTAACCAGAACCAGGGTGTTACAGACATTGCTGTAAGAGAGAACCAAACGATGAACACTGCTGCCCATACCGTGTTGTTCCAGATGTATTTTTTGGCTTCTTCTGGTGTGGCGAGTGGATTATTATCCAGCTTGCGTGACAGAAGACGCATTTTATAACCAAGGATGCTCCAGAAACCAATTGTCAGAACGGTCCAGATAGTAAAGAACTTTACATTCAGAAATCCGCTCTTACCACTAAGGATATGATCTTTGGCTACCGCCTCGGTATCTGTCCAGTGATAAATATGTGTCATGTGATGACCACCAAATGCGATAGAAAGAAGAATGGCAAGAGTAATTACGCCGATTACAGGTACCGCTGCCGAGATCGCTTCCGGGATTCTGCGGAAAGCCATCTGCCATCCACCCCATGCAAGGGTAGTAGCACAGAAAAAGAACATGCTCGCATTCGATATCAGCAGAAAGTAGACGCTGTTATGAAGGAGCGTTGCCCAGAATCTTGTTTTGTGATGAACATCATCACCGCTTCCGTACATGAAAAATCCCACTATCACAGACAGCACACCTATTCCGATCAGGGCCAGGGACCAGGTTTTATATCGGTTAGGGACTGTAAACATTTCATTATTAGCCATTATCAACAATTTATTTATTCTGTAATCGTGACTTCGATTTTGTTTGATATTATTTGATTCCCGCTGGTTTCGGATCGGTTGAAGTTGCACCTGACTGTGCACCCTGACCACCAGTACCCGGAGCTCCTACTGCAGGAGTAACTTTTGTTGAATCTGTGTTTCCTGCAGGTTTCGCTGCAGCACCACCCTTCTTCGCAAGTTGTTTATCCTTAATATATTTCACCACCATCCAGCGTTGTGTGGTTGAAAGCTGTGAAGCGTATGGTCCCATCTGACCCTTACCGTAAGTGACAGAATAGAAGATCTGACCATCAGGCATTACAGAAACCAAAGCATCGTCAAGCAGATTCTTCGGTGCAGCGCTGTATGGGCCTGTTCCGTCCGCATACAACGGACCCTGGCCATCGAGTTTGGTACCATGACAGATACCACAATTTACCAGGTAAAGTCTTTCAGCCTCTTTTGTCTGCACGGCATTCAAAGCCGGCAACGGATTAGGAATCTGGCGACTTGCCACATAGTTTACAGTATCCCCGATCTTATCAACCGGGATAGGAAAAGGGAATAGTTCACCTCTTTTAATCGTGCCCGCAACCGGGATAGCAGTATAATTAATCCCCTGAGCTTTCAGTGTATCATGATTTGCGTAAGTTTCGTATGCACGACTCTTACCCATATCAGGCATGTAATTGCGGGATGGTTCTCTTTTGATACCACCGCAACTCCAGATTCCAATCGCCAGTGAGACAACAGCTATGATCGATAATTTTTTCATCCGTTCTTGGTTATTTATTCAATTGTCAGATAAACCATTTTTCAACTACTATGTTAGAAACCAACAGCCTATCTTAATGATTGTAACTTCAGTTAAGCCACTTCAGGCTCTTCAGCATATAGTTTCTTTTCTTTATCGTAGGTTCCGAGCCACCAACCGGTTTCGGCAACCTGGGTATGCACCTCTTTGGCGCCATTGGCTTCCAGAAAAGCAATTACCTCAGCCTCATTTGTTTTTGCAGTGCACTCGATTACCATCACCATCAGATCGTCTGTGGCACGCGCATGAAAGTGGTGTTTCTTTACAAATGGTGCAAGCTGGCAGATATAACAGAATGTAAGTACCATACCAACGCAGGCACACAATACTGTAAACTCGAACGTGATCGGCACCCAGGCTGGCAAAGCAAAGTGTGGCTTACCACCAATGTTCAGCGGCCAGTCCTTTGTAAAGATCCAGGTCATGCAACTCAGTGCAGTACTCGTTCCGAAGATCGCATAAAGAAATCCCGCGGTGTGAATGCTGGTATCCCGCAGCCCCATCACATGATCAAGACCATGGATCGGGAATGGAGTATACACATCATGCAGCTTGTAACCCGCCTTACGTACTTTCTTTACCCCGTTAAATAAAACGCTCTCCTCTTCGAAACAGCCTACAACAAATTTTTTACGAGCCATATAGCGATTTGTGTTGTGTTTAATAATTAATGGTGATCACTGTGTTGTTCGTGATAGAACTCATCCACATTCTGATGCTCGACCTTGTCCATATCAGTTTTGAAATTGTCACCGGATCTCTTCAGGATGTGCTTGATCTCCGCGATTGCAATAACCGGGAAGAATTTTGCAAATAAGAAGAAACAGGTAAAGAACAAACCGAACGTACCCATGTAGAAACCAATCTCATAAATGGTTGGGGAGTAGTACGTACTCCAGCTACTTGGCAGGTAATCACGATAGATAGATGTAACGATGATCACAAAACGCTCGAACCACATACCCACGTTCACAATTACTGACATGAAGAATGTAACAAGGATGTTTCTTCTCATCTTTCTGAACCAGAAGATCTGTGGAGAAAGAACGTTACAACCCATCATCAGCCAGTAGCTCCATCCGTATGGACTAAACACGTTGGCACGGCTTTCAAAGAATGCCCAGCCTTCATATTTGTTTTGTCCGTACCATGCAATGAACAATTCTGTCAGGTAAGCGATACCTACAATAGAACCTGTAAGTACAATAACCTTATTCATAACCTCGATGTGCTCGAGGGTAATATAATCTTCAAGATGCAACACCTTACGTGTGATCAGCAACAGTGTCTGTACCATCGCGAATCCGGAGAAGATCGCACCGGCAACGAAGTAAGGAGGAAAGATGGTAGTGTGCCATCCCGGAACTACTGAGGTTGCGAAGTCAAAAGATACGATGGTGTGTACTGAAAGTACAAGTGGTGTACTCAAACCTGCAAGTACCAGAGAAAGACTCTCGTGACGTTGCCAGTGTTTTGTAGA
>JBEVNF010000338.1:0-7847 GCA_040508255.1 Flavitalea sp. | reverse complement strand
AGGAGCTGGGCATTGCCATCAAGGATGAGAAGGATGGTGGTGTGAGTTATAGTCTTTAATATATTGTAATGGCGAGAGTGTTTAAATCTTAAACGCTCTTACCATTTCTCTTTTACCCGGGGGCCCTGTAAGTTTTGTAACTCTGAAACCCGCGGCCATCATAGTTCTTCTTACCACGCTTTTCGAGCAGTACGTCGTCAAAACTCCATCCGTCTTCATCATCGATACCAGGTGCCCGAAGCTTTCATCGGTCCACAATTCAGGTTGTGCCTGCGGACTAAATGCATCAAAATAAATAAGATCAAAGGGCGTAGCTGAAATTACTTCTGCGAGCTTCATATTGAGTTTGAGAATCGTGAAGAATTCGTTTACAACGAGCGGTGTATTCCAGGGTGCGGAATGAATTTTTTCAAGCACCCTGAACGGATCTTCAAAATTCAAAGCGGTTGCCATTTCAGTGGTGATCGGAAAAGGTTCCACGGTTGTATAGAATACTTTCCTTTCTTGTTGAACTGCTTCGTTGCAGGTTAGCAGCGCGTTCAGACCGGTACCAAATCCAACTTCAAAAATCGCAATCTCACCCGCGGTTTGGTCAAACTTAAAACGAAGGCCGGCATTAATAAACACATGCATCGATTCCTGCACGGCTCCGTACTTTGAATGATAGGTCACATCCATTTCCGGTATAGAAACTGAATGTGAGCCATCCTGCGTTACTATCAATTCCCTTTTCATCAGATCACATTAAGAGTTGTAAAGTTCCCGGTAATCTTATATTTGATAATTCAAATATGAGTTACATACAACATTTTTCAAAAGAACAGATTCTTGCCGGTTTGATCACAGAGCATGGACCGATTGTTTTGATACCAAAACAAAATATCTGTGTTTACCTGTGCGCTTCGATCATGGGTCAACAACTTTCAATAAAGGTAGCCGCTGTGATCTATAAGCGGTTCATTGATCTGTTTGAGGGTGTTGAACCTTCACCGGAACAAATACTTGCAACATCCGTTCCGGTATTGCGAAGCATCGGTCTTTCCAATGCAAAAGCAAATTACGTGCATAATGTAGCGCGTTTCGCTGCTGAACATGGAATGGATGTTGAAAAACTTTCTGCGATGACTGATGAAGAAATAATTCAGTACCTGGTTCCCATCAAAGGTGTGGGAAGGTGGACCGTTGAGATGTTACTGATGTTTGCACTGGGTCGCGAAGATGTATTTGCCGTGGATGATCTTGGTATTCAGAATGCGATGATCAAACATTTCAGAATGAGAAGCGGCGACAAGAAAAAGTTTAAGATCAATATGCTTAAGAGAGCAAAGAAATGGAGTCCTTACCGGACTTATGCGTGTATGCATTTATGGAAATCTTTATCTTGACAGGTACACAGTAAAAGTTGCGCCCTTATTCACCGCACTTGTAGCCATTATATACCCACCATGATTTTCGGCGATCTTCTTACAGATAGCCAGCCCAATACCCGTTCCGCTGTATTGATTCCTGTTGTTCAATCTTTGAAAAATGGTAAAAATCTGGGAAGCATAAACCTGGTCAAACCCAATACCGTTGTCGGCAAAATTCAATACCACATAATTTTTTTCGCGCGGCAACGGCACATTTGCGGGTACTTCAACTCCAAGTATTTCCTGTGCAGAAATAGTGATCACAGGTCGTTCAACCGCAAATTTGAGTGCATTACTGATAAGGTTATAAAACAACTGGTTGATCTGGATCGGTATGCCGCGAATGATCGGAAGACCATTACCTCTTACCTCCGCATCCTTTTGTTTAATAAGCACTTCAAAATCGTTGAGGATATTTGAAAGCACAACATTGAGATTGAGTGCTTCAAAATTTTCATCAGACTTACTTACCCGGGAGTAGTTCAGGAGATCAGTGATCAATACTGACATCCTGCTTGCAGAAGAATTGATCTTCTCAAGATGCAATTTCATTTCAGGTTCATTCGCAGGAAGCTTCTTGAGCAACATGTCACTGAAAGTCTGGATCTTCCTTAGTGGCTCCTGCAGATCATGACTGGAAACATAGGCAAACTGCTCAAGCTCCTGGTTGGTGCGGATCAGTTCTTCATTGGCAAGCTTGAGCTCAGTGGTTCTTGCATTTACCCGGCGTTCAAGTTCTTCTGCCATGAGCTTCTGATCATGTATATCTGCTGCGGTACCTATCCAGTTCTGAATTATATTATGCTCATCTTTCAATGCAACCGTGCGCGCAAGGTACCACCGGTATTCTCCATCTTTATTACGGAAGCGTAGCTCCGAGTAAAAATCGCGGCCGGAGGCAATTGCTATCTCAAGCCGGCGAACACCATTTTTGCGGTCATCCGGATGTACCATTTCAAACCAGTCACCACTTGATACTCCTGATTGTGAAAGACCGGAATATTCAAGTATCGCTTTGTTCACATAGGTAACCTTACCAAGACTATCGCTGGTCCAGATAAATGTTGGAAGAAAATCAGCCAACGAACGGAATCTTAGTTCGCTTTCTTCAAGCGAGCGCTGATAATTTCTTTCAAGAGATATATCGAGTGCGGTACCATACATTTTTACCGGTGTATGATTCGTATCGTAAGTGATCTTACCATACACATCGATCCAATGTACACTGTTGTCGGGCCAGATCAATCTTACACGATAATTCAATGAACCGGTATTGTAAGCATTTCTGACCGCTTCATTCCTGATCGCAAGATCTTCCGGATGTATGCGATTCACAAGGTCAGAGTGATGCAGCTCCTGCCCTTCAGGCACACCAAAAATTTCTGCTGTTCGCTTTGAATATTTAAACTCCTGTGTCTGGAGGTTCCAGTCAAAAGTTCCGAGACCCGTTGCTTCAATAGCAACCCGGGAATGTTCTTCAGCTTCTTCGGTAATCTGGCGAACCCTGACACGGTCTGTTACATCATAAGCGGTAACCCGTACACCTATCACCAGGCCGTTCAGATCAGTCACCGGCGCATACTCGAAATCCAGGTAAAATCTTTCTTCACGGTTTCCATTCTTGATTATCGCAAGGGATTCCTGCTCGCGGTGACGTATACCCGAATCCATTACCTGCTTCAGCAGCATCGGGTATTTTTGACCGAGCAACTCAGGGAAAGCTTCGACCAGTGATTTGCCGATAACTTCTTCAGGTTTCCTGCGCCAGAATTTTTCAACCATCAATTCGTTCGCCGACCGGATCAGGAAGTCTTCACCAATCAGAATGGCCATCCCCATTGGTGATTCGCGGAAAGCTTTCTCAAACGCTGCCTGCGATTGTTCAATAGCAAAACTTTTTTCTTCGAGATGCTTCCTGATCAGTACTTCATCAGTTATCTCGACGGCAAGCGCCATTACAGCAGGAACATTGTGTTCGTTCACTGGTAATGGCTCGTAGGTAAGTTTAATATAGATTGTGTGTTCAACCCCTTTTCGCATAAGGGTCACCGGTACCTCCGGAATAACAAGTGGCGTTTTTTCGCGGATCACCTTGTCCATCAATTCAGAAAAACCCTGTTCCCTGAGAACCGGGTGGACATCATACAATGGTCGGTTAAGCACATCGGCAGTGGTCAGATCCCAGATTTCAAGCATCCTCGTGTTGGCCATTTCGATAACATAGTCAGGTCCGCGAAACACGGCTACAGCCACAGGCAGATGCATCAACAGTTCATACTGCGGATGCTGACCCGTTACAGGGTTATCAAGTCCTGGTGTATCCTGCGGTTGGGTTTGCGACATAACTTGCCGGTCGAAACTATTCGTTAATCTAATACCTGCTGTAAATGGGAGCCTTTAACCAGATCAGATGTTCAGACCACCACAGGCACTCAGCACCTGTCCGGTGATATATGTACTCATGTCAGAAGCCAGGAACAGCGTTGTATCTGCTATTTCCTCAGCCTTTCCAAAGCGACCCAACGGAATTTTTTCAAGAAATTTCGCAGCCGCATCTCCATCCTGTAGATAATGCGTCATATCAGTTTCGATAAAACCCGGGGCAATAGCATTGCAGCGGATATTCCTGCTGCCCAGTTCGTGAGCGATTGATTTTGTGAAGCCGATAATTCCTGCCTTGCTTGCGGCATAGCTGCTCTGGCCCGCATTTCCACGCACACCAATGATCGAACTCATATTGATGATCGATCCTTTTTTTGCCTTCATCATCGGGCGGATCACCTGCTTTGTAATATTGTAAACGCTGTTGAGATTTGTATTGATAACATCGTTCCACTGATCAGCAGTAAGACGAAGAAGCAGGTTGTCTTTGGAAATACCTGCATTGTTTACGCAGACATCAATGGTTCCGAATTCTTTTGAAACATCATTGATAAATGATTCTGCTGCTGAAAACTCGGCTGCATTACTTTTATAAGCCTTTGCATTTACACCGAATGCCCTGAGTTTGGTTTCGAGCGTAGCAGCTTTTTCTGCGCTGCTGTCACTTACATAACTGAATGCGATATGCGCACCATGCTCTGCAAGCTTTAATGCAATTGCTTCACCTATTCCTCTTGCTGCACCGGTAATAACTGCGACCTTGTTTTCTAATAACTTCATAGTATTGATTTCAGCTGCAATATAAAATAAAAAGGTCAGGGCTGGTAATCAGCTGTTACTGATTAATGACCAAAATTTCGCTCGTTCAGCGCCAGGATTTCTTCGAGCCAGGTGCGATCGTTGCTGAGTCGCGGAATTTTGTGCTGCCCTCCAAGTTTACCCTTACTTTTCAGCCAGTTGTTGAACACGCCTCTTTCCAGAGGGCGAAGTATAAGTTTGCCCAGGGCAATATCCTTGTAACGTTTTGCTTCGTAGTCGCTGTTCACTGTTTTGAGCGCATCATCAAGAATAGTTCTGAAAGCTTCAAGATCAGCCGGCTCCTTTTCGAATTCAACCAGCCATTCATGTGCTCCGTTGGCGCCATCACTGAAATAAACCGGTGCGGCGGTGTAATCATTCACGATCGCCCCCGTTTTTGCACATGCTTCAGAAACTGCGTGATCAGTGTTGTCAACAATTACTTCTTCGCCAAATGCATTGATATAATGCTTTAAACGACCGCTCACTTTCACTTTGAAAGGATGCAACGATGTGAATTGAACAGTATCTCCAACAAGATATCTCCATAATCCACCATTGGTACTTATGATCAGTGCGTAGTTCTTACCGAGCACCACATCATTGAGCCCTATAGTTTCAGGAAATTTTTTTCCATATTCTTCGATCGGCATAAACTCCATGAATATGCCATGATCGGTGAAGAGCAGCATTCCATCCTCGGCGGGATTATCCTGTGCGGCAAAAAAAACCTTCACTCGCATTATAACTTTCGAGATAATTTATTGGTTTACCAATCAGCTTACGGAACTGATCACGGTAAGGTGTAAACGAAACACCACCATGCATATAGAGTTCGAGACTGGGCCAAACTTCAGCAATGGTTGCTTTTCCGGTGATCTCAAGTATACGTCTGAACAATACAAGCGTCCAGGTTGGTACACCGGAAATTGATGTCACGTTTTCTTTTATGGTATTCTGTGCAAGTAATTCAATCTTACCTTCCCACTCATCCATCAATGCAATACTGAGTTCAGGTGTTTTTATCCAGCCTGCCCAAACAGGAGAATTCTGTAACAATACTGCACTCAGATCTCCATAGTGCACTTCTTCATTTACCTGGCTGATGGTATGACTTCCACCGATCACAAGTCCTTTGCCGGTTAGCAGATCGCTGTCGGGATTGAAATTATAATACATGGTCAGCACGTCTTTGGCGGCTTTGAAATGACCATCCTGGAGGCTTTCTTCAGAAACGGGAATGAACTTGCTTTTATCGCTGGTGGTACCGCTGCTTTTTGCAAACCAGTTGATAGGAGTGTTCCAGAGAATATTTTCTTCACCATTCATGATCCTTTGGATATAAGGTTTCATATCCTCGTAATCATGAACAGGAACTGTCTGTTTGAATTTGCGGATGTTGAATAGTTCAGAGAAATTATACTTCTTACCAAACTCTGTGTATTGAGCTGATGTAACGAGATCCTGTAACACCTCGCGCTGGGCATCAACTGGATTGGTCTTCCACGCTTCAATGCGCCAAAGCCGCATCCTTGCGAGCTGTGATATAGCTGGGGATAGAAGTTTCAAGAGTCAGTTTTATGATCAGGATTCAACAATCGTTTATTCTTTATCACGGGCAGACTGGAATGCTTTTCCAAGGCCAGCCTCTTCGTGAAGATAATCCTTACGTTTCAATTCAAAGTTCCGGCCGAGATACAATCTGCGAACCTGTTCGTCAGCGGCAAGTTCTTCAGCGGTTCCGTGTTTGAATATTTTTCCTTCTATCAATAGATATGCCCGGTCGCAGATAGATAGTGTTTCGTTTACATTGTGGTCAGTGATCAGGATGCCAATGTTCTTGTACTTGAGACGCGCAACAACAGCCTGGATATCTTCCACCGCAATCGGATCCACACCCGCAAACGGTTCATCAAGCAAAATAAATTTCGGATCGACCACCAGTGCACGTGCAATCTCTGTACGACGACGTTCACCACCACTAAGCGAATCACCATTGTTCTTGCGAACATGATGCAGACGAAACTCATCAAGCAATGCTTCCAGTTTATGAGCCTGCTCGCCTTTTGTAAGTTTTGTCATCTGGAGGATTGCTTTCAGGTTGTCTTCAACACTAAGCTTTCTGAAAACTGAGGCTTCCTGCGGAAGATAACCAATGCCACGTTGTGCACGTTTGTACATCGGCAATTGCGTGATCTCTTCATTATTCAGGAACACTTGCCCCTGGTCAGGCTTAATAAGACCAACAACCATATAGAAAGTGGTGGTTTTACCGGCACCGTTAGGACCAAGCAAACCAACAATTTCACCCTGCTTAACATTTACCGAAACCTGGTTCACTACAGTACGGCTGCTGTAAGTCTTGATGAGGCTCGTGGTATGAATTTCACTGATCAATTTAATAAATCGTTTATGGGCAAAAATAAGCAAATGAAAGTACACTAAATCAGGATTTGAGGGGCTGACCTGTTGTATTGGCGTCATATTCGCTATCAGTCTGTTAATTTTGCCCATATCGGCGTTTGCCGTTATGTTTGTACGCTATAATTATGTGTTTATGAAAGTTATTGACCATATCCGTGGAGCGAAAGACACCCTGATCTCATTTGAAATTTTGCCACCTCTCAAAGGCAAAACCATCAATTCGATATACGACCATCTTGATCCTTTGATGAGCTTCAACCCATCATTTATCAACGTTACCTATCACCGAAGCGAACATGTATTCAAGAAAAAAGCTGATGGCAGTTTCAATAAGGTGGAGGTCCGTAAAAGACCCGGCACAGTTGGTATCTGTGCTGCAATCATGAATCACTATAAAGTGGATGCGGTTCCTCACCTGATCTGCGGAGGTTTCAACAAACGTGAAACAGAAGATGCACTTATCGACCTTAATTTCATCGGTGTTGAAAACGTGCTTGTATTACGTGGTGATGCTGCGAAAAATGAAACAGTATTTGAACCGGAACCAGATGGTAACCGCAACGCATTTGAATTATTGAAACAGGTAAATAACCTGAACAACGGCATCTACCTTGAAGATGATATCCGCGATGGATTCAGAACTAATTTTTCAATTGGGGTTGCAGGTTATCCCGAAAAACATTTTGAAGCACCAAATCTTGATACCGATCTCACTTATCTGAAGGAAAAAGTAGATGCAGGCGCTGAATGGATAATTACACAGATGTTCTTTGACAATACAAAGTTCCTCGAATTTGTAAAACGTTGCCGTGCTGCGGGTATCAATGTGCCGAT
>JBEVNF010000298.1:0-5281 GCA_040508255.1 Flavitalea sp. | reverse complement strand
GTTGCGATCGCGCTGTTCAATTCTGTGAGCCATAAATTGAGCAAAGTTTCCTGGTTGTCATATTCAGGATCAAACCTGTTTTCAGTTCTTGCTTTTGTTGCATTGATATAAGGTATTGATCCATTCATATCAGTAACCTTCAGGCCGTGAAGAATACTGGCAACATAAGTAAGCGCTCTTGCTTTCTGAAAGTTTGCACTGTCTGCTTTTTTTGAGATCTGGTTGCGGATCTCTACCAGGTTTGGTAATATATCCCTGTAATAAGTGCCGTAGCGAAGATTAACGTTGCTGGTAAGCTCATACGGATCAGTTGTCAGATGCTGTGTGAATCGCATGGTTTGTTCCATGCTTTCCCAGATCCATTCCGTGTATTGATAAGTAATGATCCTGTCTTCCGAATAGGTTAAAAGAAAACCGATATCCGGAGTGATGACCACATTGGGGTTTGTGTTGATCTCGCCAAAATTCTTTCTGCAACCAACGGCTCCGGTAAGCATGGCTAAGATCACCATTGCAGAGATATATTTCTTAAGACTATTCATAATAGTTGTATTTGTCGGTTAGCAGTTTAGAATGATGCTCTGAGTGTGAAATTTATATTTCTTGTTTTTGGCAGGAATCCGTTTTCACCTGAGAATGCCGTGTTGTTCGAGCTGTTTGATGCCGGGTTGAAATTGTGGGGCAAAGTCTGGTACACATAAAAAAGATCACGACCAATCACGCTTAATGACAGCGCATTCAGTTTTAGTTTCTGAACGAGTGATTTTGATACATTGTAAGAAAGCGCTACCTGGCGCAGAGAGATCCATGAGTTCTCCAGCACCCAGAAATCTGCCACACCTGTTGACGATGAACCATAACGATAGAAGAATTGCGGCGTGTGTGTTGGTTCAACATAACCTGCATCATAGGCTTCCTGGAAGCTCATGCCGCCGACGTTTACCTGTGATCCGTTTGGTTGTGTGATCATTTGTCCCGGTGCAAATACGCCTTGCACTATCCGGCCATCATCATATTGTTTGTTGTCATATTTGCTCGTGAATGTGATACCTCCGCTTTGTGCGTCACGACCAAAAATTGAGTTTGGAAATACACCGGAGTGAGTACCCTGGCGATAACTCATTAAAGCAAAATCACCACCAATCTTCGCATCGAACAATACGTTCAAACTAAAACTTTTGTAGCTGAAAGTATTATCCCATCCACCGCGGAATTTTGCATTCATATCTCCCACATCCTGCCATACATTGCTGCGTGCAGGAAAGGCTGCTCTTGCATCAGACCTCCATGAGAGTATCGGTAGACCATTTTTAGGATCCGCGATATCGTTTCCGTTACCATCTTTTGCCTGGTATGGTGTTGAATGGATAAGTGTTCTGAGCGTTCCATACGAGCCCCCAACAATGGCCCAGCTGCTGATCTCACCAACATCGGTGCCCGGTAATTGATACTCGGTTCTTCCATCATACAGCTCAACGATCTTGTTCCTGTTCCTGGAATAGTTGAGTGCAGTGTTCCATTTGAAATTCTTTGTTGAAACCGGTGTTGCATCAACTGATATTTCAATACCCTTATTCTGAATATTACCTGCGTTGATCAGGATTGAAGTTGCGCCTGATTCAAAAGGGGCGTCAATTGGAAGAATCTGGTTTTTTGTATTATCCTGGTAGTATGTGAAATCAAATCCAAGTCTGCTTTTCAGAAATCTCATTTCGAGACCAAGCTCTCTGGAGAATTTTCTTGAAGGCTGAAGATTCTCCTGTAATACAAATGATGAGTTATAGGTTGAGGCAGGAACAGTACCACCGTTTGCATTACTGAACCCATTGAAAGAAAAGCCCGGGTTAATAGTAAATGGATCAGTATCCGCACCCAGCCATGCAACGTTTGCACGAAGTTTACCATAGCTGATAAAAGATGGAACATTTTTGATTGCATCAGTAAACACCCATGAAGCACTTATTGCAGGGTAATTAAAGAAATTGTTGCCGGTTCCATTTGAATAAGTAAGAGCTGATGACCAATCGCCTCTCCATGTTGCCTGAAGGAATAACATATTTTTCCAGCTCAGATCCGCGCTTGCATAGAGCGAATTGAATTTTTTTGAACTGCTTATTCCGGCGTTGGTTGCTACCGGATTTCTTGAGTTGGTAATGAAATAGTTACCTGGATAATTCAACCCACCTCTTGTTTCACTATATGAAAAGGTGTTTTCAAATCGTTGTTGCTCTGCTCCCACATATCCTGATAAAGAGAAGTCTTTACCGAAATCTTTATTCATCATGAGCATTGCTTTAAGAAACTTGCTCATCTTGTTTTCAAAACCTATCCCGTAAAGACCGCCATTGAAATTCTTTTGTTCACCAAGCTCTTTGTTCTCACGTTTGATATAAACGTTGTTGATGTTTCCTTCAACAAGCAATTTTGCCCATGAGCTGAGGTTCGCAGTAACGGTCACCCTTCCGCGAAGCAGTTGCTCGTTCTGCAGGTATTTGTTTTCAAACAAGTTGAACCAGAATCTTGATTCAGGCGCTTTGTTTGGTTCGTTGGGATCATTCAGATCTGGTGTGCCACCGAAAATGCTGGTGTAGTTCTGTTTCTGCATCCAGTACTTCGTGTCATAGTTCCGGGGCAACATCCATGAAAATAATTTACCGAAGTTGTATGATGCAAATGCATCAAGACCTCCAAGTCTCGGTGGGTTTTCACCTGCAAAGTTGCTGTAAGCTGCACCCACATCGATGAGTATTGCCTTTGTTAACTGGTGGGTTGCCCTGATATCAAAAGCATCTTTATTGAACTTGTTGGTAGGTACAACCCCTTTACCCTGGTTGTGATTATAGGATAATCTGAATGTTGATTTTTCTGTTGCACCGTCCAATGCTACGTTTGTGTTGGAACCAATGCCTGTTTGAAATGCATCCAGGAAGTTGTTTGGCTGGGGCAGGTATTTGGTCATGGTACCATCGTAGTTCCTTACATCCTGTCCGATCATACGAGGACCCCAGTTTTCAAGCTCACGATAGATCTGTCTGTCGATATATTGTTCGCCTGTAACCGGATCAACAGGGAAAACTTTTGTTGTCCATGCTTCATCCGGTTTGTAATTTGGTTCGCGGTTATCAGTAAAAAATGCACCAACGGTACCGCCACCAAATTCATTCTGAAAACGCGGACCTGCATATGGATCGCTGACGTTTACTGACTGGGTTACAGAAACACCGATACCTTTCCCTGAAGAACCTTTCTTTGTTGTGATCAGTACCACACCGTTTATAGCACGGCTGCCATACAATGCAGCTGCGGCCGAGCCTTTCAGCACAGATACAGATGCGAAATCTTCAGGGTTAAGGTTCTTGAAATCATTACCGAAATCACGACCCGTACCACCGAAGGTTCCATTGTCCATGATGACACCATCGATCACAAATATCGGCTGGTTGTTTGTTCCAAGTGTTGAGTTACCACGTATCACGATCTTTGAGTTACCGAATAAACCACCGGCTCCCTGGTCGATCTGGACACCTGCAACCCGGCCTTGCAGCGAGTTGATCGGGTTGATCTCATTTGTTTTTGCAAGTTCTGATCCTTTGATCTCACTTACCGAAAATCCAAGCTGTCTTCGCTGTTTCGATACACCAAGTGCCGTAACAACGACACCACCCAGTTCGGTGGTAGAAGGATTCAGTATCACGGTAAGTTTGCCTGTTGCTGGCGGCGTTACATCCTGGTTTTCAAAGCCAATGGCCGAAACCTGCAGTATCGCATTGTTTAGAATGGAAAGAGAAAAAGTTCCATCGGCACTACTAGTAGTTCCGTTTGGTGTTCCTTTTTCTACGATGGAGGCTCCCGGAACCGGGGCACCCTGGGCATCCTGCAGAACACCACTAACGGTTCTTCTTTGCTGACTGTAACCGGCAATAGCGGACAGTACGAGCATGCAGGCAAGCAAAAGACGCGTTGCGTTTTTTCTCATAAACAGTGAGGTTAAAATGAAAGTGAGGGATTGTGTACCAGTATGTACCGGTACATAAAACTAGATTTATTTTCCAGTTACTTCCAAATAAAAATTAATAATTTTTTAACCGGACTTAATGCGACTAATTAATAATGAATATTAAATGGTAGTAGTCAATCTTTGACGATATTGAGCAGGTGAGACCCCGATCATTTTTTTAAAAAGCCTTGAAAAGTAGTAACTGTCCTCGATTCCAACGGATGCTGAAATTTGCTTGATCCGCTCATTTGTGAACTGAAGATGCTGACAGGCACGCTGAATTTTCAGGTGATTGAAGTATTCGATTGGCGCAAAACCTGTTGACTTCTGAAAGAGCGCAGCGAAATGTGAGTTGGATAAGTTCACATGCAATGCCATATCACTCAGCGTAAGTTTACCATGCAGATGTTTTTGCATAAAGTCGATAACAACTCCTGCCATATCCTTTTGTACCTCTGTTTTCAGGAAGTTGAATTGTTCATCAAACCTGAAAGAAGCAAAAAAATGCGGCAGGCAAAGATTGGCATACACAATATGATCATGACTATATCCACGCTGAAGATTACTGTACATTTCATCGAAGAAGGTTATGCGTTGTTCTGAATACTTGATAACCCCACGCTGGCTTCCGAGCTTCTGGATCAGAGAATCACAAAGTGCATCTGCAACCCGGCCTTTGAAATGCAGCCAGTAGATGGTCCATGGATTATCCTTATCCGCACCATAAGCATGCGCCTGGAATGCAGGTACAATGAAGTAGTTGCCAGCCGTAATCTGGTATTCGTTGTTATCGCATTGCAGCCAGCCCTTGCCGTCAACACAGTAGATGAGGATGTTCTGATCAATGCCGGGATTACGTCTGCGGTAATGATGCGAAGCTTTGGGATAGTAACCGATATCGGTTACATAACATTCGTTGATTGAAATGTTTGTGGCACATTGCTGTGACAACACGTTTCGCGGGATCATGATCGCGCGCTGACCATTGAAGCCTTCTTTTTTTCTCATACTAACAAGCCTTCCTAAAAATAATAATATTGTCCATCATTTTCAGGAAAAAAGCTATCGCTCGTTTCGCGGGAAAAATCCACATTTGAACAAGTTTGAACAAGATTGCTAAACGGCTGCTGATGACCCCTAAACTGAACACCGGTTATATTTTCCTGGTATCGCTTATTTCCGCCCTCGGAGGATACCTGTTTGGATTTGACTTCGCTGTAATAGCCGGTGCACTTCCTTTTCTCAAAACCCAGTTCGATCTTAATGCTTACCAGGAAGGTTTTA
>JBEVNF010000220.1:0-5121 GCA_040508255.1 Flavitalea sp. | reverse complement strand
TAAAAAAAGAGGGCCGGCAGAAGCCAGCCCTCGTAGAGCTTCTCAGCTCTTGGGTAACACCACATGATCAATAACATGTATAACTCCGTTCTTTTGATTTACATCTTTGATGGTAACAGTTGCAGTACCACCTTTTTCATCGGTCAGAATGACGTTCTTACCTTTCAATGAAGCCACAAGTTTTCCACCAGATACAGTTGAAAGTTCAGCCTTGCCATTACCTGCTTTAATGAGGCCTGCAAGTTGCTCGGCGCTTACTTTACCTGCTACGACATGGTAAGTCAGGATCTTTGTCAGCATTTCTTTGTTTTCAGGTTTCAACAAAGTTTCAACAGTTCCTGCGGGAAGTTTTTCGAAAGCTGCGTTGGTAGGTGCGAATACCGTGAAAGGTCCATCCCCTGAAAGCGTTTCAACAAGCCCTGCTGCTTTTACTGCCGCAACGAGTGTTGTATGATCCTTGGAATTGACTGCGTTCTCTACAATTGTTTTGGATGGATACATTGCTGCTCCACCAACCATAACGGTCTTTTCATCAGAGGCCTGCGCAAATGTTACTGATGACGTACCTGCAATCAGGAATAACGCCATTGTTACTTTAATTAATGATTTCATTTTACTAAAATTTTCTTGAACCTGTTTATTAAGTTTTGTTTCATTTAACTGAGTCATCTACGCAGGATGAAACTTATCAGATTTATCGGGCTGAAAAAACTCTGCGGTGTTAACACCGGAATTTACTGTAGGTATCACCACGGTAATAGGCGTTGAATTTCTTTACTTTGTCTTTATAAATAAATCTGAATTATGGCTTACTGGTTGATAAAGTCCGAACCCTTCAAATATTCGTGGGAACAGTTTGAAAAGGATAAAACGGCAACCTGGGATGGTGTGAGGAACTATGCGGCGCGTAACAATCTCCAGGCTATGAAAAAAGGAGATCAATTGTTCTGGTATCACAGTAATGAAGGACTTGAAATTGTTGGCATAGCGAAGGTTTCAAAGGAAAGCTACCAGGATCCGACAACTGATAACCCGGCATGGGTAGTGGTAGATGTAAAGCCCTTCAAAAAACTAAAGAAGCCGGTTAGTCTCAAAGAGATCAAAACAGACCCCCGCTTGCAGCAAATGGCTCTTGTGAGACTTGGTCGTCTCTCTGTACAGCCGGTAACTGAGGAAGAATGGGCGATCGTAATGGATCTGGCCGGGATGAAATAAATTTGATCCATGAAGAAATTGGTTGTTCTTACCGGTGCCGGTATCAGCGCTGAAAGTGGTCTCAGGACTTTTCGTGACAGCGATGGATTGTGGGAAGGCTATGATATCATGGAAGTGGCAACACCCGGTGCCTGGAAAAAAAATCCCGCACTTGTTCTTGAGTTCTACAACATGCGCCGCAAAAACGTTGCTGATGTAGAACCCAATGCTGCCCATTATGCACTTGCACAACTCGAAAAGGATTTCGACGTGCATATTATCACACAGAACATTGACGATCTCCATGAACGAGCCGGTTCAACCCGTGTTATGCATCTGCATGGTGAAATCTTCAAAATGCGAAGCGAAAAAAATGAACTGCTTGTTGCACCAATCTTTAACGATATCAAAATAGGCGATCTCGCTTCTGATGGTTTTCAATATCGTCCCGCGATAGTTTGGTTTGAAGAAGAAGTACCGATGATCCAACAGGCACTTCCTGTTGTGGCTGATGCAGATATATTCGCAGTAATAGGAACTTCGCTTGTTGTATATCCTGCAGCAGGACTTCTGAATTATGTAGAACCCTCGGTTCCTAAATTCATAGTCGACAGGAAAATTCCCTATACCGGCAGCAGGTATAATCTTACGGCTATTGAAAAACCTGCAACAGAAGGTGTGAAAGAAATGATGGAGATCCTGAGGGCGGATTATCCAAACAGCTGACAGGAAACCATACGTATTAATATTCCCTGAATTCGATCCCGTTCTCGGTTAGTATTTGCATAACCGGTTCATAGATCTCTTTTATGACAGGAATCTGCATTCCCTTTACTTTTAGTTTATCCTGCATGAATAATGAAGCTGCAATGGCAAGAGGTAAACCGACTGTCCTGGCCATCGCTGTATACACCGGATCTTTTCCCTTTACCACAAGTGATGATCCGGCCTTCAACAATTGACCGTTGAGTTCATATTCAATTTCGTGTAACATCACGATCATATCGCGGTCTCCAGGTTGAAGCGCAAGTTTTGTTTCCAATGCAAACTGTAAAACATCCGCGGCACTGCAATGCCCCTTATTTATGAAAGTTTCATCGTCATGGATGCCGAGAAATGCAAGCTGACTGATGATCACACTGACTTCCAGTTTCTGACGCGCTACCGTATTTGCTGCTGTGAGTTTGATTTCATCTATGCCTATGCTGTTGAGTTCGCCGTTGGCATCCACAAGCATGAATTTCAAAAGATCATCCTTTACGTTATCCGGCGGATCCTCATTGAGACTGATCAACTTTGCTATCTTATCAAGCATGTCAGCTGTTTCGCGAAAGCCCTTAGTAAAATTTTGTTCAACCCATTCACTGAAACCATTATTGCTGAGATGAATCCTGAAGAAAGTCTGTAAACTCATCCCATCAGTTTCATACATGATCGTCTGATCTGTAAACTTCAGCGCTGTCATTGCTTTCCATCCAAGACAAAACTCAGGATATCGTAAAGTTGTTCTGAGAAAAGTTGTACAATCCTGCAGACCATACAAATTCATATATGGAAGAGAGTTTCTGTTTGCATACCAGCATAACTCACCAAGCTCAGGTATATCAACTGTATTTTCGGGATTGAACAGTGCACTATAGGGAAGATGCATTATTTCGCCATCCTCTTTGAATACGGCACCTGCCTGGCCTGCAAGCACCACGTTGCGCGGGTTCCAGCTGATCTTGTAGTGCCATGGGTTGTTATCACTCTCAGGTGCAACCAGCCCACCACAATGTGATCTGAAAGAGCGGATCCTGCCACCTTTTGCTGAGATTTGCTCAATCATACTGATCGCACTCATATGATCTATGCCGGGATCAAGACCAAGTTCGCAAAGAAATAACAGTTCTTTCGCGTTCACTTCTCCACGTAAGTTTTCCAGGTTTTCATCAATATAGGAAGCCGTAAACAAATGCCTGTTCAACTCAAGACAATCCAGGGCCACAAAATAGTGAAGTGATGGTGGTAACAAAGATATAACGATGGTGGAATCGGCTATAAGGCCGCGTCTTGCATCAGCATTATGGATATCGAGAAATACTGCTTTCGCCTGCGGGGCATTGCCAACCTTCGCTTTCGCAGCCGGTTCATCAAAATCTGCCACCACAATTTTCCAATTATATAAAGCCGCTTCGTTTATTAGATATTCAATAAGATAAACCGAAGATTTGCCTGCCCCAAGAATCAATATGGACTTCATCCCTGAAATTTATTACCTGCAATATAACCATAACCCTCCGAAGCATTGTTGAGGCAAAAAATGAATACTTGCCGTTTAACAAATAAAAAAACGACATCGCATCATTAAAAAGCCGACCCTTGAGGAGCCGGCCGATGTTATAGATACTCACAGGGATATTTACATTCCCGGTGTGATATCGCCTAAATCGATATCTCCCGGTTCTTTAATGATCATACTATCCAGGAAAATATTAAGCGGTTTGCGGGATTTTGAAATTTTTTCGAGTTCGAGTTGCCATAAACCCGGCGACAGATTCAGACGAAAACTTCCATCAGGTGATAATGATGTACGGATGGTTTCCGATCCTTTCCTGGCAACGATCCGGGAAAGCCCGGGATCTGTATCCATTCTGCCCGTAACAGCACTCGAATGATAAGCTTTGAAGGCATGCAAACCAACTACCGCTGCAATTACCCCGATAAGGGTCATGACCGTCTTCTTCATTGTTACATTTTTGTAAGCGATACGCTATAACCAGGAGTTTCTCAAAGGAAGGATAAAAAAGCCCTTTCGAAATTTCAACTATTATGCCAAGCTATGCATGAAAAACAATATCAGTAACAAGAAACGGAAATTAACTTAAAAGGCAATACGGGTTACAGTAAAAGTATCATCGTGTGAACAAAAATGTTAAATCTGCTAAAGCCCGCTGTGCGCGAGTCCCAGCGATTTTGATTGTATAGATCTGATCGTGGTATTCACAGTAACACCGCGTTTGGATCTTGGAACATCCTGCACAGATTGTTTGCCTGGTTTGACATTATTGAAGACAATGGTTTGCGTGTTTATTACACGTCTCTCGGGACCGAGATAAGCAATTTCAACTTCTACAACATCAAGTTCAAATTCACTGTTATTTGACAAAGTAAGCTCAAGGTCAGATATGCCTCCAAGCACACCCGTGCGATATTTATTTTTCTGAACAGAAACAAGTTGGCGGATGTTTTTCCTTGCATTTTCTGAAGCTACAGTTACCTGTGGTTTGTCTTCACGGGTTACTGAATTTCTCGCACCTGTTTCGTCGTTTTTCTGAACAGGTAATGAGGTGGTGTTCAGGGCCGGCTGTTTTATTTCTTCAGAGGTACGCGGCTGCGTGCCCGCTGAAACGGTTACTTTTTTTGTTGAACCTGGCTTTGATACAGTCTGCTCTTCTGATGAAGGCACATAAACCACTTGATCAGTTTCTGCAGTCAATGATTGTGAAACCTGGCTCACCTGCATTGCTTTTTGCTGCGCCGCCTTTTTTTCTTCATCTCGTGCTTTGATACCCTCAATGATCTTTCCAAGATCTTCACCCGAATTTTTGCCGCTACTGTTACTGATAAAGAGACCTATAACCACACCACCAAGCAACAAACACAAAGCACCTATCAACAACATAACGGGTGCCGGTCCTGAAGATTTTTTTGCCGGTGCAGGTATCATCGGTCTCATTTCCACACGGGAAGTTGATGTATCACTTTCAAAACCTGAACTGAACTCATCAGGTTCAGAAGATTCATGTTTTACGGAAAGCTCAGCGGCCGGCATGTAACGCTGGTGTTCTGTTTTCACAGGCGCAGCTATCTGAACAGGCACTGCTGCAGGCTGATCTTTGATAACTGCAACAACTGTTGCAGCTGTTACTTTTTGCACAGCAGGCT
>JBEVNF010000183.1:0-13600 GCA_040508255.1 Flavitalea sp. | reverse complement strand
CGATCGCTTTTTGTTTTTATATAGTTGATGATTACGAATCTCAGGCTATCACTTCATTATCTTTTTCGTAATGATTACATCGCCGTTTTGTACGCGAAGGATATAAACTCCGGAGGACAAGGATTGTGAACTGACATCAATTTTCATCGAACGTTGTCCTGCGGGTAATTGTTTTTCGATGATCTTTTTACCTGTAAGATCAAGAACCTGAACAGTCGAAGCAGTTGAATAGGCACTGGTCAGCACAAAATCAACCGAATTGCCAAATGGGTTTACAACCTGCACTGCCTGTGCATCACCTGGTTGATCGTTACGAACAATGATCACTGAACTCAGGAACTCACGTCCGTCGTAGTCGATCTGTTTCAACCTGTAGAAGTAAACGGGAGCGACCGCATTGTGATCAATAAAATCATAGTCACGTGAAGTCGCGGCTGAAGCCACCTCACCGACTTTGTTATAGTTCAATCCATCCGTTGATCGCTGGATCTCAAACTTCCGGTTATTGACTTCGTTTGCTGTACCCCACTGGAGATATACATCAAGATTGGATTTTCTACCGCGCAAATACTTCCAGTTAACCGGAAGTATGCCGGCCACAAAAACCGGGAAATCTTCGCCTTGTCCGTAAACCGGGTGATGACATCCGTTCGCTATAGCCGGCGCGTAAGCTGTCGAGACATCATTGATAATCCTCATTCTCAAAACCGTATTGGTTACTGCGGAAGCGGGTACTGTAAAGTTTGTAGTGATCCTCGTGTAAGTAGATGCCGACGCGATATTATTTCCAGCGGCTATTAATTCTGTTGCGTCGGTATACGCACCGTCGTTATTGTAGTCAACCCAAATTTTATATTGCGCAGGGTATGGTGTAAAAAGATCTGTCGCAAGTGAATATGTTGAATTAGGGTTCACCGGAACCAAATGCAATGGACTTGTTGATTTATTCAAGTAGCCAAAATCAGTGGTAGCTATTCCTGAAGAAAAATTGCGCGTACCTCCGACCGTTACGCCCACCACACCTGCCACTCCATAGGTAACGCCAACAGGGTCAGTAGAAACATCGCAGGTTGTTACCGGGTTGCTGAACGAGTATGGATAGGTTGCTACGGTGGCCCATGACGCAGCCAGACTCGATCTTGTCGGGAAAGTCATGGTCGAAAGCATTCTTGTTCGTTGATCAGCCGTGAACAGTGTGAAAGTTTCGGTGTAGTTCATGAAATTATGTTCAGTGTTGATTGTGTACACCGTGCCTGTACAGCTATTCATCTGTCCGGTACGCGATGCAAATCCCGGAGGTAGGGTTATAGGCTCAGTATCGCAAATTTGATCACCCTGTGTTGCACAGCTTGCATTTGGGGCGCAACTGGTTCCGCTTGAACCTTCGAAAGGATGCGCCAGACCCAAAGCGTGGCCAATTTCATGTGGTAACGTCTTTTGATCAGGCAACATTTGCGTTGCAAGCATAACAGCTCCATCGGTACGTACTGCAACTGATGGGTATTGTGCATAACCTGCAACAAAGGCCACCCACTCAGTACCATCTTTGCCATCAATTTTATTAACAACATAGATATTATAATAAAGACCCGGATCCCATCGTACCAGACTCTTTAAAGTAGTGTCATTTAGACCGCCAGGAGTCTGAAGGGCAACACCCGAATCCACGTACTTTGAATAGGAAGAAAGATTTACACGGTCAATCCCGGTTGTAGGATTATTTAGTGGATCTCTTGTTGCAAGCACAAACTGGATCCCGATATCGCCTGCCCCCTCGTTGCCAGGTGAGGTTCCGTTATAAACGCTGTTGAGGTAATCCAGTGCGGCCTGAATATTTGTGGTAGAAGGGTTATAGATAGTGCCTTCCGCGCCACCGGTGTGCATTACGTGAAAAACCACCGGTATTCTGTAAATAGTGGCCTGCACACCAAGTACTTTCAAACCTGTCTTTGAGGCTTTTCGTTTTTGAACCGCATTATTGATCTGGTCATTGGCTTCTTTCGCGGCTTTAGCATATGCGGTATCAGTTTTCATATACCGCTGATGCAAAATATCAGCTCCACAGAGAACCTGAGCTTTTGATGTAGAGTAGGTAAACAGTAAAAGCAGAAACAGTCGTAAATGGTGTTTCATGAAGATCGGATTGTTAGGGTACTAATTAAACGCTTTATATACGTAATTAGTATAACCTCCGGATCCAGAGCTTAAAATAAAAAAACTCCTGAAAATCAGGAGTTTAAAGATTTTATTTAAGATTAAGTATTACCATTTATCAACTTCCTCAGAAGCTGTAGTATTCTCTGCGGCTGATGCGATTGAAACAACCGGTGCTACAGTTACAGCGGCAGCAACAGCAGTGCGTGGTGCTTCCTGCTCACTAACCTCTGACACTTCTGAACCATAATCACCATCGATGTCACCATCAGCCTGGTCATGGTTGTATGCATCAAAATCGAAATCAGGCATCAGATCTGTCTTCACATAATCAACTGCCTCAGTAAGTGCCTTTAAAAATTTGTTGAAATCTTCCTTGTAAAGAAAAATCTTGTGCCTGTCATATCCATTCTCATTGAACTTCTTGCGGCTCTCAGTAATTGTGATGTAGTAGTCATTACCACGGGTTGCCCTTACATCGAAAAAGTAGGTGCGTCTTTTACCAGCTCTGATGCGCTTACTGTAAACGCTTTCCATTCTTTTTTCATTATTGTCGTACGCCACTGTTAGTTAGTTTTTTTTACAGTTAAGGAATGTTTAGATGCACAAAAAGTACGTTACAAATATAATATTGTTTTCGACTTGACAAAATTTACTTAAAAATATTTCCGTTTTCGTCCAAACGGCTCCAAAAATAGCAAAATCAGGTACTTTCGGCTTCTGCAACCTCGTCCTGGTGACGTTGTTGATTATATAGAAAAGTATAATAACCGTTTTTTGCAAGCAGCTCATCGTGTTTACCCTGCTCTGCAATTTTGCCTTCATCCATCACGATCACCTGGTCAAAATCAAGCAATGTAAAAATGCGGTGTGTGATGATGATGGCTGTTTTGTTTTCAAGGAACCTGTTGAGATTGGTAAGAATCTCTTTCTCGGTTTTTGCATCAACTGCACTGAGACAGTCGTCAAACAAAACAAACTCCGGGTTACCAATCAGCGCCCTCGCTATCGAAATTCTTTGCTTCTGTCCACCACTTAATGTTACACCACGCTCCCCTATCATGGTTTCATATTGATTGCTGAAACCTTTTATCTCCCTGTCAACACAGGCGTTCAAAGCAGCAGTCTTTACTTCATCCATCGAAGCTGAAGGATTGCCAAAACGGATGTTGTTTGCAACGGTATCACTGAAAAGAAATACATCCTGCGGCACGTAAGTTATACGCTGACGTAACTGCTGTAGTTGAAACTGGGCAACTGATACATCGTTCACTTTTACTGAACCGGTTCCCGGATCATACATACGGAGCAACAATTGAGCAATGGTTGATTTACCTGAACCAGTATGACCAATGATCGCAATCTTCTGCCCTTTTTTGATTGAAAGATTAAAATCTTTCAGCGCATGAATCCCGGTATTCGGATATGTAAAGTTGACATCCTTAAATTCTATATCCCCCGCGATAGCCTTATCAGACGGCACTTTCGGATCACCTATCACCGGTTCGGTATGCAAAAATTCATTCAAACGCTTTTGTGAAGCAGCTCCCCGTTGTATCATGCTGGCCGTCCATCCGATCGCGCTTACCGGAAAGGTCAGCAGGTTGATATACATTACAAATTCAACAATGGTACTCACATATTCACCCGACGGATCATTGGCAGCATATAAACCACCGATCATGATTGTTAGCAACGTGCTCAACCCTATCAGCAAAGTCATCGATGGAAAATAAATGGCTTCGAGTTTTGCAAGTCCTATCGCATTCTTCTTATAGTCCTCGCTATTCTCATTAAAGAATCCGAACATCGCCTTCTCCTGCACAAAAGATTTGATCACACGAATACCTGAATAAGACTCCTGTGCATTCGTTGTAAGATCAGCCAGTTTAGCCTGGATGTTTTCGCTCTTTTTATTGATCACGGTGTTTACAATATAGATCGTAAGCGCAAGGATCGGTAAGGGACTCAACACATAAAGTGTGAGAACAGGATCTTTCCTGAACATGTAAAACAGGCAAAAGGATATCCTGAATATGAGATTGACAAGATACATGACAGCAGGACCTGTATACATTCTCACGCGACTTACATCTTCTGCGATGCGACTCATCAGATCACCGGTACTGTGTGTTTTGTAAAAATTGGCATCAAGCTTCAGGTAATGTTGAAACACATCGTTTTTCTGATCAAATTCGATGTACCTGCTCATCACAATGATCGTTTGACGCATAAGGAACATGAAGAATCCACTGAGTAAGGAAAAAACCAGGATTGACGCACCAAAAAAACCAATACGCTGGGCAAAGGTAAAATTGTGTTCATTGAGCTCACCGATGAACAAATGGACAAGTGGATCATATTCGCGGGTCTGGTGATTCGAAGTGTTCGTGCCCACATATTCCTGGATCATATTGAATATATACCCGGTGATCTGTGGAGCGAGAATTGCAAAGTAGTTGGAAAGAATAATAAATAATATTCCAAAACCAAACCTGTATCTGTATTTCCAGAAGTACTTATTTAAAGCCGAAAGATGTTTCAGATTTTTTTCTGCAAATTTAGGTATTAAAACGGATTCGGTTCCCCTTAATCAATCCCAGGATGCGCTATTTTATAAGTCTGGTTCTTTTATTCGTATTATCTGCTCAAACCCATGCGCAGCAAGGGAAACTGTATCTCAACAAGATTTTTGAAGAAACAGCCAGGAAGAAAAACATCAGTTATTCGGACGATCCGGTCAAAACTTCAAAATCACAGCTACTGGATGTATATCTGCCGCTTAAAGACACAAATACACTTCGTCCCCTGATCATCCTCATGCACGGCGGAGGTTTTCGGTTCGGGTCAAAAAATATCAGCCGGATGAAAATCTGGGGAAAGTTTTTTGCGGAGCGGGGGTATGTCGTGGCAGCTATCAATTACCGGAAAAGCAAAAAACACCCTTTGAATAATTTTGAGGACCTGGCAGAAGCCTGCGCAGATGCCATGGAAGACGCCTCAATGGCTTTGAAATATCTGAGACAAAATTATAAAGATTTTGGGATCGATACCGGCAAGGTGATCATGGGTGGACATTCTGCAGGTGGAATGATCGCGTTACAATCTGCTTACAGCACCCGTGAAGAGATCATGCGGATGATAAGAAGGGAATCCGCAAGCCAGAAGCCCGCGGTTTCACATAATAGCAACCGCTTACTTGCTGTAATAAACTACTGGGGCGCGATCTATGATACGGCCTGGCTGAAAAATGCCAGGGTTCCAATCGTCAGCGCTCATGGCAGCAAGGATCGGGTTGTGCCTTATAATTTTAAGGAAGCTCCGATTTATGGAAGCGGAGCGATCCATCGTGTTGCTGATCGAATTGGCATAATAAATGACTTAAAGACATTCGATGGAAAAGGCCATGAACTGCAGGCTCATTTCAACCCGGTCTATGCGGGGCCTATCGCTCGGAAAAGATGGAGACAGGCTGCAGATTTTACGGTGGAATTTCTGTATTCTAAAGTTCTGGCTTTGAATCAATAACGATTGTGACCAGGTGCAAGATTTTAGGCGGTTACAACCTGATGCTTTATCTTTATCAATAGCCCCTGACCGACCTGCCAACATCTTAAAATCATATTAAAAAAGGAATTTGAATGTTTTCAGAAGAACTGAAAAAAAACACCTCGGCGGCACATATGGAACTTGAGCGGAAAATGATTCCACTCCTTAAACGGATAAGCAACAAGGAAGAGTACGTTGAGTTACTGGATTTTCTTTATGGATACTACAAACCGCTTGAAGCAAATCTTCAACAATTTGCGTCCGGCATAAGCTTTCATCAACATGCACCCAACATTGAGAAAGATATAAATGAGCTGGAACCATCACATAAGTTCTCTGGTCGCCAGGCGGAAGATGTGCCTGAGTTTGATACACCGGAAAAAGCATTAGGTGCATTATACGTTCTTGAAGGATCCACGCTTGGCGGACAAATCATTTCAAAAATGCTGGCGAAGCAGATCACCGGGAGCACGGTGGATTCCTTTTCATTTTACAACCCATATGGCGATGCAACTCATCAGAAATGGGGCGAGTTTAAAAAGCTGCTCGATGCTGATTATACCGCTGAACAAAAAGCATTGATCTCTGAGGGAGCTAACGAAACATTTACCACTTTACATAAATGGATGTCATCATATGGAGCAAGTCAGAGCCACTAAAAGTTACGATTCCGAATTTTGCGGAAATCTGCCAATACATCTCATAAATGTTGTAATGCCCTATGGTGCGCTCATAGTGTTTGACAAACATACGCTCAAGGTATTGCAGGCAAGCGCGAATATTGAAAGGGCAACTGAAACTGAAGTGCATGATCTTATCGGACTCCCGTTACTTGAATTTCTTAGTAAAGAAAGCATAGAACTGATCGAAAAAAAGATTGACGGCAACGTGTCAGACAGAACACCTTTCAGAATTTCTGTAGATGTAACCGACTATCTGGCCATCCTTCATATCAAAGACACCTATTGTCTTCTCGAAGTCAATTATGATTCTGAAGAAGAAGCGCGCAGCAATACATATGTCGATGTTTACCAGGAATTGAAGTCCGCAATATCATCGATAGAATCATGTAACGGAACAATTGAAGCGGCAAAGATCACAGCAAGGGTGCTCAAAACAGCATCAGGATTTGACAAAGTGATGATCTACCAGTTTGACAGCGAATGGAACGGGCATGTTCTTGCCGAAGAAGGTGAACCTGATATGGAGTCCTATCTTGGGTTTACATTTCCAGCTTCGGATATTCCTAAACAGGCAAGGGATCTTTACCTTAAGAATAGTTACAGATTTATTCCGGACAGAAACTATACACCTATAAAAATATACCCGGTGCTCAATCCTGACAGCCAAAGCTTCATTGATCTGTCAGATTGCAATGTTCGTGGTGTTAGTGCGGTACATATAGAATACCTCAAAAACATGAACGTGGTGGCTTCGATGTCTACCCGCATCATAAAGGATAACAAATTATGGGGGTTGATTGCATGTCATCATAAGACTGCAAAAAACATGAGTTATAAAATGTGTTCTGTGTTTGAACTCATGTCGAATATTATTTCGGCAAAGATCAGTTCACTCAGTAATACCGAATCCTTAACCTTGAACGGAAAACTGAAAGAAGATTATTCGAGGCTCATAAGGGATATCTATAAGTCTCAGGAGTTACCCAATGCGTTGCTCGAGAGTGACAGTAATGTTCTGAAACTATTCAATGCTGAAGGTGCGGTTTGTGTGTACAATTCCAAGATTCATCGAAAGGGTGAAGTACCACAGCCGCATGAGCTCGACGAACTGTTGTTGTGGATCAGCGCAAAGGAAATGAGCAAGGTTTATGTGACGAACAATCTTGGAGGACATATTGACGCAGCAAACTCCTATAAAGAGCTCGCGAGCGGGCTCCTGGTCATTCCATTGGACAAAGATTCAAAAAACTTTTTGCTGCTATTCAGACCAGAGGTGATACAGATAACCGATTGGGGTGGAGATCCTTCAACAAGGATGAGTTTTGAAGAGGACATGAAAACTTACCATCCCCGTTTTTCTTTTAAACTCTGGCGGGAGCATGTAACCGGAGTGTCGCTACCATGGAAGAATGAAGAAATAGAGACGGCAAGGAATATGGAGCAGTTTTTAAAAGAATATGCACAAAAGAATTAGATAGTAATACCAAAATACAGATGATTTCAAACAGTGAACAGTGTGTGGTTGCTATAGGTGCATCGGCGGGCGGGCTTGAGGCGATCCATGAGTTTTTTGATCATATGCCGGGAAGGCCAAATGTTTCATTTGTGATCATCCAGCATTTGTCGCCCGATTATAAAAGCTTATTGGTAGAATTGGTATCCAGGCATACGCATATGCAGGTTGTAGAGGCGGGCGAAAATATGCCGCTGCAAAAGAATTGTATTTATGTGATCCCGAATAACAAGCTGATGACTATCAGGAAAAATCAACTTGTTCTGTAAGAAAAAAAAACAACTCATTCACCGAACACTGCCATTGACTTCTTCCTTTACTCACTTGCCAAAGAGAAAAAACACCGGTCAATTGCGATTATACTTTCAGGTACCGGATCAGATGGCACAAAAGGCATTGAAGCGGTGAAAGCGGCCGGAGGAATGATAATGGTCCAGGAGCCGGGGTCCGCAAAGTTTAACGGAATGCCGAACAGTGCGATCCAGGGAGGATTTGCTGACTTTATCCTGCGCCCGAAAGAAATGCCTGAAGAAATTCTCAACTACCTGCAGGAACCGTCACAGCAACAGATCGAATCAATCGATGAATCAAGACTTGATGAAATTTTCAGATTGATCAGTGCTGAAGATGGAAATGATTTCCATTATTATAAGCTGCCAACAATCACAAGAAGGATCATTCGCAGAATGGTGCAGAAAGAAGCCCTCACGATCGATGAATATCTTGATCTTCTCAGAAACGATCCGGAAGAATGCAGACAACTTGGGAAAGAATTCCTGATTGGTGTTACAAAGTTTTTCAGGGATAATGAAGCGTTCGATATACTCGAGAAAGAAGTACTCACCAAACTGATCAATGAAAAGACAAATGGCGACACAATCAAGATCTGGGTTTGCGCATGCAGTACCGGTGAAGAAGCATATAGTCTTGCAATTTCAGTTGACAACTTGTTAAGCGAACTTGAGAAAGATATCGAAGTTAAAATCTTTGCAACTGATATGGATCAGGCAAGTATTGACCTGGCTTCGAGAGGATGTTATCCGTTAAGCATTGAGAAAGATATTCCTGGTGGTCTGCTTCGTAAGTATTTTCTGAAAAAAGGGAACAACTACCAGATTGTGCCTTCGATCCGCAAACAGATCGTATTTGCCAAACACAATGTGCTGAAGGACCCCCCTTTTATTAATAACGATCTTGTTACCTGCCGTAATATGCTCATATATATGAGCCCATTATTACAGCAAAAAGTAATGAGTGTGCTGATGTATGGCGTTACCCTTAACAAATACCTGTTTCTTGGACCAAGTGAGAATTCAAACCTTGTGAAAGACAATGTGCAGGATGTAAATGCCAAATGGAAAATTTATCAAAAGATAAAAGACACAAAGCTTACAAGCCAGTATATTCCTGATCTTTCAGAGAAAAGGCTTAACAGGACCGACAAGAGATATCAGACACAACGCGAAGAACAGCGACCAAAAACTTTATGGGATGACCTGAAAGAGGCATTGAATGAGGATCTGAACTTTGCTGCATTCTATATTGATCAGTCTTTCAACATTAAGGATACTGCCGGCAGCTATGGGAAATTCCTGACACTTCCGAAAAAGAACCTGCAATTGAACCTGCTGGCCATGGTTCCAACTGAACTTTATCTGTTATTAAGTTCAGAGATCAGGAAGTCTGTGAAAGAAAATCAGACAGCAAATCTTAAGAACCTGAAATACCGACGTGGCGACCTGGTTTATTCGTGGCACGTATTGATAAAACCTTCAGCCCCTCATACGCTGGTTGTTATAACTGAAACTGAAGTCGTTCAGGCAGATTCCGAATCGGCCCCGGCCGAGAATGATGGAAGTACGGCCAGCAATGAATATGTGCGCAATCTTGAACACGAACTCAGTGATACAAAAGATAATCTCCAGTATGCAATAGAAGACCTGGAAACAACTAATGAAGAGTTGCAGTCAAGCAACGAAGAACTTCTGTCTGCAAACGAAGAATTACAGTCAAGCAATGAGGAGTTGCAATCACTTAATGAGGAGCTGCACACCCTTAATACTGAGCACCAGTTAAAGATCAAGGAACTTATAGAGCTGAATGATGATCTGAATAATTATTTCAGAAGTATTGATGTTGGACAGGTATTTCTTGACAAGCAACTTAAGATCAGGAAATTCAACTCGGCCGCTACTGCAACTATCAACCTGATAGAATCTGACACAGGCAGACCAATTTTCCATATTTCAAACAACATCAGGTATGATGGCTTCATGAATGATCTCGAAACTGTGCTAAGATCAAATGAAGTGATTGAAAAAGAAGTGGGACTGGCTAATGGCAAAAATGTATTGATGCGGATCATGCCTTACCTCACGAGAGATAAGGTAAACAGTGGTGTTGTAATATCCATAGTGGATGTTACGCTGATTACCAACCTGAATAACATGATCAGGGCCGTATTAAATTCAAACCCGGGAATGATCCTCTCTTTTGAAGCAGTCAGAAGGAATGGAACCATTGAAGATTTCAAATTGATCGTAGCAAATCCGGCTGCTGAAATGTTTCTTCCGGTGGATACCGAGGCAAACGGATTATCATTGCGTAAGGAGCTTCCAATGTTAAATGATCTTTTTGACAGGTTTGTTGAACTTGTTCAGAAAGATTCGATCATTGATACAGATATCTATCTCGAAAGTGAACAAAAGTGGTTCAATCTGATAGCGGCGAAAATGATGGATGGAATCGTGACTACGTTCACAGATATTACGGCTAAGAAGACTTCAGAAGAAAAGCTTCGAAAAAACTATGTTGAACTGATAACTGCAAAAGACAATCTTAAAGCTGCGAATGAACAGCTTGAAAGCAAAGTTTCTGAACGAACAAAAGCATTGTCACAAAGCGAAGAACGTTTCAGGCTTGTAACCCGTGCAACAAACGATGCTTTATGGGACTGGGATTTTGTGAAAACGACGCTATGGTGGAGTGAATCTTTTTTCATTTTATTTGGTTATGAAAAAGGCGAAGATGTATACAACAGAAAGTTCTGGCTTGGAAAGATCCATCCGGATGATCGCAAGCGGGTGAACATGGGTCTTCATGAAACAATCAACAGTTCCAATGCGCAGTGGAGCCAGGAATACAGGTTTCAAAAGGCCGACGGCACATATGCGCATATACTTGACCGTGGCTATGTACTTCATGACGAATTTGGAACACCTTACCGGATGCTTGGGTCCATGTTTGATCTTACCCGTGTAAAGGCGGCAGAAGAGCAGGCAGCGAATTCTATTGCCCAGCGCAAGTTTCTTGCTGAATCGATGCCTCTGATAGTATGGACCGCAGATAAGGATGGTAACGTAAATTTTGCAAACCGTTACTATGAAACCTATACCGGATCATCCTATCGCGATGCATTGGGTGAAGGCTGGAAACAGCTTGTGCACGCAGAAGATCTTGAACCACTGGAATCAAAACTGAAAGACAGCATCGCCCTGAAACGCGATTTCGGCCAGGAAGTCAGATTGCTGCATCGGAGTGGAGAATACCGCTGGAACATGCTCCGGACAAAAGTTTCTGTTGACCCCGAGGATCAGCTGCTTGACCTGGTGATTACCATCGTAGACATTCATGAACACAGGGTAATGAATGAACTTCTCGAGAAAAAGGTTTCAGAAAGAACAAGCAAACTCAACGAGATCAACCGTGCACTTGAGATCAGCAATAACGATCTTTTACAATTCGCATCAGTTGCCTCGCATGATCTGCAGGAGCCGGTACGAAAGATCCAGATGTTTTCGAAACTGATTACTGATAAGTACGACAGCGAGCTGAATGACTCTGCGAAAAATTACCTGAGCAAGATCATACATGCATCTGCGAGGATGAAGTTATTGATCACAGATGTCCTGAATTATTCCAAACTCTCAGCCAGCGACAACAATCATGAATCAACCGATCTCAATAAACTGGTTGGCGATACACTCGAAGATTTCGAGATCATGATCAGGGAAAAAGGCGCGGAAGTGAATGTTGGCCAGCTTCCTGTGTTGGATGTGATCCCGGGCCAGCTCCGGCAGGTATTTCAAAACCTGATCAGTAATGCCCTGAAATTTTCCCGCCCCGAACTAAAGCCGAGAATCGACATTCATGCTGAGCTTGTGAGTACAAACAGGTTTGATGCTACGGCTACCCCTGATGGCTCGTATTGCCGGATTGTAGTGGAAGATAACGGGATCGGGTTTGATGAACAGTTCTCAAAAGAAATTTTCAATCTCTTCAAACGGTTACATAGTAAAGACAGTTTTGAAGGGACAGGTATTGGTCTCGCTATCACCCAGAAAATCATTGAAAAACATAATGGTTTCATAAAGGCCGATAGTTCAGAAGGAAGTGGAGCGAGATTTATCATAATTTTGCCGGTCTCACAGGATGAGCCAAACGATATACAAAAACACGCCGATGCAAAAACGCAGAGTCATATTAGCTGACGACGATATAGATGACCGGGAAATGTTTGAAGAAATTCTTGCCGGGAATCCGCAGGTGGATCTGATTGGCGGTGTGGAAAACGGCCAGGAGTTGCTTGCAAGGCTCGGCGATCTCGAAACCGCTGCCCTGCCCGATCTGATCGTGCTGGATCATAATATGCCAAAGATGAACGGGCTCCAGACACTGGAAGCGCTAAAAAAGGATGATCGTTTCAAAGACATTCCTGCTGTGATGTTCTCGACTTATTGCGATTCAAAACTTATTGAACAATCCGAAGCATTGGGGGCCGCATTGGTTTTTACAAAACCGTCATCGTTTTATGAATATCAACAGATGATTCATGATTTTCTTGCAATCATCCCTAACTGATAAATGGCGCGGATTTCGCAGGCTTTTTTCAAAACTTTAGTATGGCTTCCGTAAAACTGTTTATGATTTTGATTGGTGCAGAACTTACTCAAAGACATACCGAACAACATGATGTTTATTTTGGGATTGGCGAAACCTGGAAAGACCTGATCCCGGGCATGAAAGCTTTTTGGCCGGATGCAAAGAAGCTGCATGTTGATGCGTGGAGAGAAGTAACAAATATTGATGGATACGGTATTGAAGTATTGGGGAAAGATGCGCCGTCGCATGATAATGAAACCGGTCTCCAATTGTTTTTTCTGAATCTTGGCGGTTACAAGCGTGATGAGTTTGATGAATTTCATTATAAAATGGTTTGCCTTGGAGCCGATAAAGCAGAAGCGATAGCTAAAGCAAAAAAAACGGCATTCTACAAACACACCTCCCTACCCGAAGCAGGTTCACATATTGACGACAAATATGGCATTGATATCGACGATGCATATGCGATAACGGAGATACTGTCAAAGGAAATTCTTTTAAGATATAGAATTGCAGTAACAAATAATACTGATAATCAAGCAGATAAGATAAGCCTCGGTTATTTTAAATTTTCATGAGTTTGGGTTTTCGTTCTCAGATCCCCGGCGGGTCAGGAACTTCCCACCCCATTTTTTTAACATTTCCTTCCAAAAATCGACAAAAACAGCCCCTTCACCGAATAGATTCGCTATCGGCCGATCTACTTTACATCTTTACATCACAATCCGATACCAACGAATCCCGCTGAATCCAACCCTGAGAAAAACCAACCAATCCTACAAAAACCAGACGATCCAATCCAGGAAAAACCAACCGAACC
>JBEVNF010000087.1:0-6033 GCA_040508255.1 Flavitalea sp. | reverse complement strand
CGGCAGGCGCTGATCCTGCTGTGTATAGTGCTGCTGCACCAGGCTCTGAAATGGCAATTGCCATGGAAGCCGCTAAAAGAGATGCGGGTCCTGAAATCCTGAACGCCACACTGATATTACCAATAATACTCGTGCTCGCATTTACGGGTCTTGTGATCTATATGCGGTCAAGAAAAAAAGCTGAAACCCTTACGCCTGCTAATGGGTAAGCAGGTTCAAAAAGAATTAATGTTAAAAGGACACGAATTAGTTGTTTTAATGTCATGTTTTTGTAATTTCCGTTTTAATGAGTGCTCAAATGCCAAACAACCAATCGCGTAGAAATGCCCTTAAGAATCTTGTAGCAGGCACTGCTGCATTAGGTACAACCGGCATGCTATCTTCATTCGCTACATCTGACGAAGCTAAATCAACAACATTGAAAGGAAACATCAACCATGCGGTATGCCGCTGGTGTTATAGCTCAGTTCCACTGGAGGAGTTATGCGCCGCTGCAAAGAAGATTGGTATAAAAGCAATTGATCTTGTTGGTCCGAATGACTGGGAAATGTTGAAAAAATATGACCTCGATTCATCTATGTGCAATGGCGCAGAGATCAGTCTGGACGATGGTTTCAATGAACCCAAATTTCATGATGAACTTATAAAGCGTTACTCCGAGATGATTCCGCTGGTTGCAAAGGCGGGCTATAAAAATCTGATCTGCTTTAGCGGTGCGCGTCGCGGAAAAGATGACGAAACCGGCCTTAAAAATTCTACAGACGGCCTTAAAAAATTAATGTCGCTTGCGGAAAAACATAAGGTTGTACTTGTAATGGAGCTGCTTAACAGCAAGGTCAATCACAAGGACTACCAATGTGATAAATCAGCCTGGGGCATAGAGCTTGTTAAACGTGTAGGCTCTTCAAACTTCAGCTTACTCTACGATATATACCACATGCAGATCGATGAAGGTGATGTGATAAGCACCATCAACACCGGCAATCAATACTTCGCACACTATCATACCGGCGGTGTTCCCGGCAGGCATGAAATAGACGATACACAGGAATTATACTACCCGGCAATCATGAAGGCAATCGTTAAGACCGGCTTCAAAGGTTATGTCGCACAGGAGTTTATCCCTGACAGAAAAACGAATGAAGAAAGACTCGCTTCCCTCCAGAAGGCTGTCACTATTTGTGATGTCTAAAGGTTAAAGTTGGTCTCTGATTATAAACTAACGTTGAGTTCAAAAAGCTCAACCAACCCGTCATTTTTTGTAAATAAGAACATATGGCAGACAATACTTATGACGCGATTGTTGTAGGTTCGGGCATCAGCGGCGGCTGGGCGGCAAAAGAACTTACCGAGAAAGGTTTGAAAGTTTTATTGCTTGAACGTGGAGAAGATATCAAGCACGTTAAAGATTACAAAAGCGCTAATCTTGATCCGTGGCAATTTCCACACCGTGGCGGACGAACGCAAAAGATGATCGAAGATTACCCGGTGTTGAAAAGAGATTATCCCCTCAACGAAATGAACCTCAACTATTGGGCAAATGATAAAGACTGTCCATATACTGAAGTAAAAAGATTTGACTGGTATCGTGGTTATCATGTTGGCGGACGATCGCTGATGTGGGGTCGCCAGAGTTATCGGTTAAGCCCGATGGACTTTGAAGCAAATGCAAAAGACGGTATTGCAACCGACTGGCCCATCAGGTACAACGACCTTGCAAAATGGTATGATTACGTGGAAGGCTTTGCAGGTATCAGCGGTAACCGCGATGGTCTCGCACAGCTTCCTGACGGTAACTTTCAACCACCAATGGATCTGAACTGCGTTGAAAAAGAAGCAGCAGCAAGATTAAAAAAATCTTTCAACGGCGATCGACTTCTTACAATCGGTCGTGTTGCGAATCTTACCAAACCATTACCAGGTCGTACACAATGTCAGTTCAGAAATAAATGCTGGCTGGGTTGTCCTTTCGGCGCATATTTCAGCACGCAGTCTTCTACTCTGCCTGCTGCTGTTGCCACAGGAAATCTCACACTCAGACCATGGTCAATAGTTACAAAAGTTTTATACAATAAGGATACAAAGAAAGCAACCGGTGTTGAGGTACTCGATGCTGAGACAAACAAAACGATCGAGTACAAATCGAAGATCGTTTTCCTTTGCGCTTCTGCAATGAACTCAACCTGGGTACTGTTCCAATCAGCAACTGATATCTGGCCGGGTGGTCTGGGAAGTTCAAGCGGTGAGCTTGGTCATAACCTGATGGATCACCACTTCCGTATTGGTGCGTCTGGTACAATTGGTGGATTTGATGACAAATATTACTATGGTCGCAGACCAACCGGATTCTATATTCCACGTTTCAGAAACGTTGGAAATGATAAGAGAGATTATATCCGTGGTTTCGGTTACCAGGGTGCTGCCAGCCGTTCAGGCTGGAGCAGAAATGTAGCAGAACTTGGAATTGGTTCTGATCTGAAAGCTGCTTTATCTGAACCAGGTCCATGGACTCTTGGTATGACAGCATTTGGTGAAACACTTCCATACCACGAGAACATGATCAGTCTCGACAAAACCAAAAAAGATAAATGGGGTCTTCCGGTACTTGCGATCGATTGTGAGATCAAGGACAATGAAAAGAAGATGCGCGTTGATATGCAACAGGATGCAAAAGATATGTTGCAGGCAATGGGTGCAACTGATATCAATGGTTTCGAAGGAGATTATGCACCGGGTATGGGTATTCATGAAATGGGTACTGCACGTATGGGTACAAGTCCAAAGAACTCTGTTCTCAACAAACACAACCAGGTTTGGGATGCGACAAATGTTTTCGTAACTGATGGTGCAGCCATGACGTCTGCTGCATGTCAGAATCCATCATTGACATACATGGCGATGACGGCACGTGCTGCTGACTTCGCTGTAAGTGAACTTAAGAAGGGGAATCTGTAAAAATAAAACTGCTTCCCCGTCATCCCGCCGCGGCGGGGAGATTAAAAAGAAAGATTATGCCAGGAGATTCTCTCAACATCAACAATAAAGCAACTGCACAAAACACATACGATGCGATCGTGGTGGGTTCGGGTATCAGTGGTGGCTGGGCCGCGAAAGAACTTACTGAGAAAGGCCTTAAAACATTGGTATTGGAAAGGGGCCGTGATGTAAAACATCCGGTTGACTATACAGATACCAACAAGATGCCGTGGGAATTAACACATCATGGTCAAAGAACAGTAAAGCAAAAAACAGAAAGCCCGATACAAAGTAAATGTTACGCATACAACGAAGTATCAAGCAAGTTCTTTGTAAACGACGCTGAACTTCCTTACAACCAGGTAAAACCTTTCGATTGGATCCGTGGTAACCATGTTGGTGGCCGTTCAATCATGTGGGGAAGACAATGCTATCGCTGGAGCGATATCGACTTCGAAGCGAATGCAAAGGATGGCCACGGTACTGACTGGCCTATCCGCTACAAAGATCTTGAACCATGGTACAGCTATGTTGAACCTTTTGTTGGTATCAATGGTACCAATGAGAATCTTCCGCAATTGCCTGACAGCATATTCATGCCTGCAATGGAAATGAATTGTCTCGAAAAGCATGTGGCAAAACGAATAAAAGAAAGCTTTGATGATCGTGTTATGATCATCGGGCGATCTGCGAATCACACAAAAGGATTACCCGGCCGTGGTCCCTGCCAGTTCAGGAACAAATGCCATGAGGGATGTCCGTTCGGAGGTTATTTCAGCAGCAACTCCGCAACATTGCCTGCAGCGATGAAGACCGGTAATCTTACACTCCGTCCTTACTCTATCGTACTTGAAGTATTGTATGATAAGGATAAGAAACGTGCAACCGGTGTTCGTATCATGGACAGTGAAACACAGAAGACCGAAGAGTATTATGCAAAGATCGTGTTCCTCAATGCTTCTACGCTTGGTACTACAGGTATATTGTTGAACTCTGTTAGTGATGCTTTTCCGAATGGATTTGGAAATGCAAGCGACCAGGTGGGGCGTAACCTGATGGATCACCATTATGGCGTTGGAGCAAATGGTGTATATGAAGGTTTCGAAGATTCATACTTCTATGGTCGTCGTCCGAACGGTATTTATATTCCGCGTTTCAGGAACATCAGTGAGAAAACAAAGCAGGCTGATTATGTTCGTGGTTTTGGTTACCAGGGTGGTGCGAGCCGCGGTCGTAAAGGATCTGCAGAAGGTATCGGTGCTGAACTGAAAGCCGAACTTCTTGAACCGGGTCAGTGGAGTATGGGTATTGGGTCATGGGGAGAACATCTTCCATACCAGGAAAACACCGTTAAACTGAATAAGGATAAGAAAGATAAATGGGGATTGCCAACTCTTGATATTGATTGCGAATTCAAGGATAATGAATTCAAAATGCGCAAGGATATGATGAACAGCGCCGCGGAAATGCTTGAGAAGGCTGGTCTGAAAGATATCAAGACTTATGACAATGCACCTGCGCCCGGTTTTTGTATCCATGAAATGGGTACGGCACGTATGGGTAAGGATCCTAAAACATCTGTACTCAACAAGTTCAACCAGGTTCATGATTCATTGAATGTATTCATCACCGATGGTGCATGTATGAGTTCATCTGCCTGTCAGAATCCGTCTTTGACTTATATGGCTCTCACTGCAAGAGCATGTGATCATGCAGTAACAGAACTTAAGAAAGGAAACATTTAAAAACTTCGTAAAACAAATTATATGAACAGACGTGACGCGCTATCGAGAGTTGCTCTTCTTTTGGGGGGAACTGTTATAGGGGGAACCGTTTTCCTCGAAGGCTGTAAACCAGGCGATAAAAAGTATGGTACGAGCGAAACCTTCACACCCGAAGATATTGCCTACCTCGATGAGGTTGCTGAAACGATCATTCCCACAACAGATACGCCAGGTGCAAAAGCGGCAAAGGTCGGTGCATTCATGACTGTTATGGTGAACGACTGTTATGAAACAAAGGATCAGAAAACCTTTAAGGAAGGTATGGGCAAGCTGAATGAAGCGAGCGACAAAAAATTCAAAAACGGATTCATGTCGATCACGCCTGAGCAACGCAAAGAGTTGCTGACTGAACTCGACAAAGAGCAGAACGAGTTTGCAAAAACCAAGAAAAAAGAAGAGTCTCACCATTATTTCAGAATGATGAAAGAACTCACTTTGCTTGGTTACTTCACATCTGAGGTTGGTGCCACAAAAGCATTGAGATATATGGCTGTGCCGGGAAGGTATGACGGATGTCTTCCATACAAGAAAGGTGACCGTGCCTGGGCAACTTCATAGAAGATAAAGAACTATGTTTTTGAACATTATTTGCCTCCGGGAAGTCAGAATCTTTTCGGGGGCTTTTTTTGTATCTTCATTTTAATAATAATCAATCATGACCAAACTAGCCACGTTGTTCTTTGCAATGCTTTTGTGTTTTCAGATAAATGCCCAGGACGCTGATGAAACAGCAGTAAGAAAAATCCTCTCTGATCAGACGGCATACTGGAACAAAGGCGACCTCGTAAATTTCATGGGTGGTTACTGGAAAAGCGATTCCCTGATGTTCATCGGCAGTAAAGGCGTTACTTATGGTTTTGAAAACACGCTCAATAACTATAAGAAGAATTACGGTACCCCAGATAAAATGGGTACACTGAAGTTCACGCTGGTAAAGGTTCAGCGCTTGTCGGCTGATTATTATTTTGTGGTAGGCAAATGGGAACTGACGCGCAAGGCTGGAGATGTTTCAGGACATTACGATCTTATATTCAGAAAGATGGATGGTAAGTGGGTGATCATTTCGGATCATAGTAGTTAGGAGAAATTGTCTTGCATTTCATCCGGATTCAAATCATCAACACTCCAGATTTTTTTCAGATACCATAACAAAAGTATCAGTGTCAGCAGGAGCCACGCATAAAAAATAAAGTTGCCGATCGTTGGCGACCCTTCAAAAAACAACCAGCCAAAAAATATTCCGAACGTCATATTTGAAAGCAGAAACAACAGC